>JAQWOT010000039.1 GCA_029245725.1 SAR324 cluster bacterium
ATAGGAATTGTAGTCTGCTTCCAGTCAATCGGAACATTCCGTTTTCTGGCCTCTTCTAAGCTTACTAACTGTCTTCGCCCACTTTTCTTGAAATATGCCTCTCTTCTCTTTTCCTGTTCTATTTGAATTTCAGCAATGAACTCATCGGATTGTTTTTGGTTCAGCAACTTTGACACAACATTAACTACCCGAGAGGCGTCAAGAACATGAATGACTGGATCTGAGCGAGAGGGTGCTATCTTTATGGCTGTATGAGCTGCACTCGTGGTGGCTCCTCCAATTAACAGTGGCAGATGAAGGTTTTCACGTTCCATTTCTCTGGATACGTGAACCATTTCATCAAGAGATGGTGTGATCAAACCAGATAATCCCAGGATGTCTACTTGTTGATCTTTCGCTGTTTGCAGGATCTTTTCACAAGGTACCATCACACCAAGGTCGATCACCTCGTAGTTGTTGCAGGCCAGCACAACCCCCACAATATTCTTTCCAATGTCATGGACGTCTCCTCTCACGGTGGCTAGCAAGATCTTAGCTCTAGCAGAAGATTCAGAATTTTTCTGTTTTTCTTGCTCCATGAAAGGTAGTAGGTAGGCAACGGCTTGCTTCATTACTCTCGCGCTTTTGACAACTTGTGGAAGAAACATCTTCCCTTCACCGAAAAGATCTCCCACAATCCTCATTCCGTCCATGAGAGGTCCCTCAATGATTTCAAGAGGCCGATCAAATAATTGTCGTGCTGCCTCTGTATCTTCTTGGATGAATTCTGTGATACCCTTGACCAAAGAATGAGTCAGCCGTTCCTGGACAGTTCCTTCTCGCCAAGCAAGAGTTTTTTTCTCAGATTTTGCACCACTTTGATAGCCTTCGGCAAATTCAATCAAACGCTCTGTTGCATCATCTCTTCGGTTCAGTAAGACGTCTTCTACTTTTTCCAAGAGTTCCGAGGGGATTTCCTCATAGACTGCAAGCATCCCAGCGTTGACAATTGCCATGTCCATTCCTGCTTGGATGGCATGGTACAGAAACGCTGAGTGCATTGCTTCTCGTACAGGGTTATTCCCACGAAAAGAGAACGAGATGTTAGAAATCCCTCCGCTAACTTTTGCTCCTGGGCAGACTTGCTTGATTTCTCTGGTAGCTTCAATGAAATCGAGAGCATAGTTGTTATGCTCTTCCATACCGGTTGCCACCGTCAGTATATTTGGATCAAAGATGATGTCCGATGGAGGAAATTCGATTGATTCTGTCAAAAGTTTATAGGCTCTTTGGCAAATTCGAATTTTTTCTTCTTTGGAGGCAGCCTGACCTTGTTCATCGAAGGCCATCACAACAGCAGCAGCGCCATATCTGCGAAGAGTTTTGGCCTGACGAAGGAAAACTTCCTCACCTTCTTTCAGCGAAATTGAATTGACTAAAGCTTTCCCTTGAACACATTTCAAACCCGCTTCAATCACAGACCATTTTGAACTGTCTATCATGATCGGCACCCGGGCAATGTCTGGCTCCGAGGCGATCAGGTTTAGAAAGTGTGTCATTGAGGCCTCGCCGTCCAAAAGGGCCTCATCGAAATTCACATCGATAACATCAGCTCCTGCTTCAACTTGCTGGCGGGCTATGGAGAGTGCTTCATCAAAGGCCTCATTCAAAATCAATTTTTTGAATTTTGGTGAGCCGGTTACGTTGGTTCTTTCTCCAATCAAGAGAAAGCCTTTGTCTGTGGTGGCGTTCAAGGGCTCAAGACCAGCGTATCTGCTGAAGGTACTAATATTCTCAAGCTTTCTGGGTGGCATATTTTGGACAGTTACCACCATTTGTCTTATATGATCAGGGGTGGTGCCGCAGCAACCACCCATAATATTCATCCATCTTTGCCCTGCGAAATTCTTTAGAAAATTAGCAAACTCTTCAGGGGTCTGATCGTATTCACCCATCGCATTTGGCAAACCTGCATTGGGATAACAACCCATGAAAAATTTAGATTTTGTGCTTAATTCTTCGAGGAATGGTCTCATCTCTTGAGCGCCAAGCGCACAATTGATCCCGACTGCGATTGGATTGGCGTGCTCAATGGAGTTATAAAAAGCTTCCAGAGTCTGACCAGAGAGAGTTCTTCCCGAGGCGTCAGTAATGGTCACGGATAAGAATAGTGGTAGCAGAATATTTTGTTCTTCAAATACCTGCTCAATCGCATAGATCGCAGCTTTCATGTTCAAGGTGTCAAAGCTGGTCTCACACAAAAGAAGGTCTACCCCTCCTTCAACCATTGCTTCCACCTGTTCCTTGTAAGCAATGACTACTTCATCAAAATTGACCGCTCGATAAGCTGGGTTGTTCACATCTGGGGACATGGAGGTGGTTCGATTCGTTGGGCCGATCGCGCCTGCGATAAAGGCGGGGTGGGAGGGGTTTTCAAGCTTGAATGAATTTAGAGCATCTCTAGCAACTTGGGCTGCATGAAGATTGATTTTGTAGACTTCAGAATCTAGCTGGTAGTCTGCTTGGGAGATACGGTTTGCGTTGAAGGTATTGGTTTCAATGATGTTTGCACCGGCTCGCAAAAAATTGAGGTGAATATCTTTAATGACCTCAGATTTGGTAATAGAGAGTAGATCATTGTTTCCTTGCAGTGCTTGGGTATGCTCATGGTAAAAAGAACCCCGAAAGTCTTCCTCTCCTAAATGGTATCCCTGAATCATGGTACCCATTGCACCATCTAGGAAAACAATTTGTTTGGTCAACAACGCTTGCAGGTGTTGGCCATTGATGTTGGTAAATTGCGGTTCTAATTTCATTAAATTTTAAAATCAATATATGCGCATTTAGTGATGAATTTAAAATATGCAACAGCCATGAAAGAAAAGCAAGGGAAATGGGCGGTCCTAAGATTCTAATCTCACTAAATGGATTTTGATCAGTTTCCTTTGAGCAATTGATGGATACTTCATTCTTGTCTTCAGGGATGAGATCGCTGGAAAAGCATTGCAAATTCGATTTGAGATTCTTAGTTTGCGGTGTGTTTTTTTGAAATTTCTTGTTCGAGATCAATATGACTCCTGCTTTAGCAAACCAATTTCTCGTTTCGAATTATCGATTGCCATCTGAATTACCCGATAAATACAAAGATTTTTGCAAAGGGTTGCTAGGTTTTTTGCCAGAAGAAAGAATTTTTACAGATAAGCTTCGGTGTCTCGCTTACGGTACAGAC
>JAQWOT010000040.1 GCA_029245725.1 SAR324 cluster bacterium
CTCAATTGCTTGAAAAGCTCTCTAGCCGTCTTGATCGATCTACTACCACAGACAAAGCCAAGCACTTTGCCAACAGTAGAATCCAGCGCTACCCAGATCCAGCATTTAGATTTTTTTTAGCGACAAAGCTGCAGAGTTCATCGACCTCAATGAAGGAGCAGGCCTTCGTCTTGGGTTGGTTGACTGGTAACTGCCCTGCGGCCTGGACAAGCCAGCGGGAGAGAGTTTTGTGATGCACCCCAAGAATTCTGCCAATGGCTCTGAGCCCCAGTCCTTCGAGGTATAGCTTTTGAGCCTGTTCTTTGAGGGCAGGATCCTTGCCTCTGCGCATTGTCTGAAAGGTTCGTCGACAAGCTTGGCAGCGGTAGCGTTGGGCCCCTCGATTCTTACCAAAGAGGATGTAGTCTGGATGAGCACAGTGAGGACATTGCATCGTTAGTTCTCCAAATCTCGGAGATTACTTCCTTTGTCCAAACTACGCAATTCCTCCAACACCAATTATAGAAAATTAAATAAAATTTAATTTTTTAGTAATTATGAAACCAAATCGTAGAGCAATCGATAATAAATATTTTTGTTATGATCGTATGGCACACCATATTCTTTAAGAAATAATTCTTCCCAGCCATCCCCTATATTCCAATTCAAGCTCCAGGTCGCAACTGCCAAGTCCCACCAAACGTCTGCAACACCAAGCTCTCCTAAGTCGACAAAACCTTGCAGCCTATTGTTGTCAAAAAGGATATTTGGAACACAGTAGTCTCCATGACAGACGACCTCCTTGGTTGAAGAAGGTTTTTGTTCCTTCAAGAAGCTCTGCGCTTCACCTAGGCTGAGATGTTGAAACTCAGGATGAAAATGCTTTTGGGGTTCAATTAATCCGAGTTGAACTCTCTTGGAAACATGCTCCAGCGCAGGCTCCAGTCGGAAATCAAAGGGACAGCTGGAGACGGGGGCGTGATTGTGAAAATGCCGTAAGGCCCTTGCAAGAAGTGATACCAACAACGCTGGGTTAGATTTTAGATCTGGTTCTGTTCCGTTGGTTCCTGCGATTCCTTCACTTAGTAACCACGCTGGATCATCATCCAGATCAAAATCTATGATCTTGGGGACTGGTAAAAAAGCTTTGGCCCAACGCAGACGCTCCAATTCATCTGCAATCGAAGGATAAGCATTCCTTTGAACCATTTTCAGATACTTCGTCGTACCGTTGGGGTGGCTCAGTCGATAAGTGCAAGCATGATCAAAAGGAGCCCAAGCTACCGTAGCGATCCAATTTGGCAAAGAGCTTTCTAAGTTCTTTGGGATAGGAAAAAATGTGCTTAATGTGGATTGGTGTTGCATTGCTTCATTCAGAGATCAATATAGTGTTCTGTTACAAAATTTCGTATTTGCGCAGCCCTAAAATTTTTCGAAAGTCACTTCTCCGATGAGTACCCTCCTGATAATTTCTAAGGATCTTCCTTGAGCAGTTCCTCAGTGGCTTCATGAAAACAGAGACAGAATTAGTGCTGGATCCCAGTCAGCATGAGATGGATCGTAACCACCGAATGCTGCTGTTAGTCAATGCAGGGCTTTTCATAGTAGTCGGCTCCATCATCAGTCGCTTACATGTTCTGCAAGCCTGGATGGATGTTAACTATGAAGAGTTTGCTTGGGTCCTGTTCTGTTTCAGCTGCGGTTCTATTTTGAGTAACCTAATCGTCGGCCGCCTGATTCCATTGTTTGGAGTGAAGAGGATGCTGATGTTCACGATGATCTGTATGATCGTCGCTCTGATTAGTTTTTTGGAAAAACCAGCATACACTACCTTGCTTGGACTTTGGATGCTGCTTAGTTTTGGTTTTGGAGGCAGCATGGTCGTGGTGATGTCCCAGGCAGGCATCGTTCAAGCCCGACAAGGCAAATCCTGGATGTCATTCTTTCAGGGGGTCAGTGGGATTGGGGTGATTGGAGGGATGGGAGTGGGCTTGCTCTCCAATTCAATGGCGTTCTCTGTTGATAGCCATTTCCCTCTCGTAGGCTTGGCAATGCTGACCCTCTTGATGATCACGCTCTTTGGCTACATTCCCTATGAAACTGAGCAGGACCAAGATGGGGCAAAGTTTAAGTTATCCACACCTTTAATCTTACTAGCATGCACAAACTTCGCTGTGATTCTTGCGATCAGCCAATTTCTCTCATGGTCGGGTGTGATGCTTCGGGATGAATTTCAGTTTTCTGATGACCTGGCAACTCTTGGTTCTTTTGGCTTTATCCTCACTGAAACAGGGATTCGCTTCTATGGAGATACCTTGAGCAAACGTTTTGGAAAGATCCCTTTGTTGATTAATACTGGCTTGCTCACCTGTATCTTTCTGTTCTCCATTTACCTAATTCAGCATCCAGTCTGGGCCTTGATCGGATTTGTCTGTGTCGGCCTGGCATCTGGAACCATCCAGCCGATTGTCTTTGGGCTTTCTGCGGAACAAAAAGGCAGTATTTCTCAAAACATGGCGTTTATTCTATTGTTCCAGTCAATCGCTTTTTTGGCTGGGCCGATGATCACTGGCTCGATTGCTCAGAATGTGGGACTCTTTCAAATCTATCTGTTCTGTAGCTGTGTTAGCGCATCGATTGTTCTGCTTGGTCTTTCCTTGGGTCGATTACAAAAGGTTCAAATTCCTAAAACTTAAAGATTTTCCAGTTTTTGAGTCCGATTCACTAAGGATTGCTTGCGGGCTGAGGTATCCTGATGACAATCATCAGTAAAGTGGCAACTAACAGGATTCCTGCCAAGCTCATAAAGGCCCAAGGCTTGGAGTAATCTGCTACCAAAGCAATTCCCCATATTCCACCGGCTACATACAGTCCAGAACCAAGGTTCATGATTGACAAAATCGTTGCATGCCGATGCACAGGAAAAGGTTTTAAAGTTTGATCAGTCAGCAATACTTGCTGTATTCCCACCACAGAAAGAATCCACAGAAAAAAGAATGCCACCATCCAGGCGTTGGCACTCAAACTCAGAAGAACATAGCCAACTCCCAGAAACAGGCAGGTGCTTGACAGAATTCGAGCAACTCCGAAGCGATTTGTACAACATGCACCTGCTTTAGGACCAGCACTTCGATCGCCATTCCAGTGGCAGTCAAGAGCTCAAGTAAGGCCACTTCACCCCCCCGATCTTCAAAAAAGGGCTGAATCATAATCAGCAGCAAAGCCTCAAAAGGCTGTGTTGCACAAAATAGCAGGATCATCAAAAACAGAGTTCCTGAGATTCCTGAGATGCAAGAGAATCCAACTCGATCAAGCCAAGTAAAATTTGAAGCTCTCTTCAGAGCTTTCCCACCCTCCTCCAGATGACTATTCTCAATATTAGGCAAGGAGAACATTCCCAGCAGTGCCAGACCCACACAAAAGAGGGTCAAGGCAATGAGGATATAACAACTTTCAGTTCTCCATATCCCCACGATCATTGTCCCTCCAAAGGCAATGAAATTTGCTGTGGACTTGGCAAAAACCAAAATAGCCGAGTACTTCACTGTAGCGTTCAGACTGTTTTTGTCGGTCTAGCAGTTCATGGAGATAGGCTTTGAGACAGCCAGAATGTAATGCCCAGTGAATACCTCCGATCAGAGAAGCCAAAGCGAAGTGAAAGAACTGGGTGCCTTGGAGGAAAATGATTTCTCCAACCAATTGTAGCAGCAGACCGATGACCAGTATCCTTTTCTTGGAAAGATGGTCCGCCAACAGTCCACCTGGAATCTCAAAAAACAGGTTGCTGAGCAGCAGAAGAATAGAAAGTTCAGAAATCTGAACAAGGTTTAGTCCCTTGTCTTGAAGATAAAGAACGTAGAAAGGCAGATAGAAGTAGAGATTGCTGAAAAGCAGGAGTAAAGCTTACTGGGCTGGTGCAGTAAAACCGAAGGGTATAAGATATTGATGGATTTGACTTAGGATTCGGGTTTTACCCATAAGACCACGTAGTCTCCGTGAGAAATATAACTGAACCAGTCTACAGTGCAGATCAGAGATTTTTTTGCGTCTTTGACTCGGATACGGAAAGTCGCTACGGTACTGTCACCCTTTGCTTCTATCACTGTATTCTCACCACCACCTTCTGGTTTGATATAACCAACACAGGTTTGAACAGCCCCATCAATGATGGATTTATCGATGCCTTTGGTCATCCAATAAGTGATGACGGCAAGCGCAAAGAGGAACAGCCCCAGAAAGGAGAAACGGGTGATAGTCACGAAAATGAGGTAAGATAAAGAAAATTTTGGAGGGATTATTCTCTTCGGAAATTCAATTCTAGGCGTACCCCGTTTGGGTCATGAATGAAGATTTGGCGTACCGGTGAGCTTGGTACATCCATTAACTTATAGTCTACGTTTTTTTGGTCTAGTCTTTCTTTCATTTCCTCATAACCTTCGGCAATCCAAGCAACGTGATCTATCGCTCCAGTTGGTCCAGGTTTAGAAGCAATTTCATTAAGATGGATCACTGGATGCCCACCGGCATAAAGCCATGCTCCTGGAAAATCAAATGGGGGACGGTCACCATTCTCCAATCCCAGCACATCTTCGTAAAAGTGAATGGTTTTTTTGAGTTGGTAGGTCTCGATATTTATATGGTCTAGTCCGGAAATCATTCAATTACCAAATTTGGGGGTTGGATTAAAATAACTCCTGTAAATTCCCTAGAGATGTTTTACCAGGAGACAGACCCGAGAAGGCGTTGGCCAAGTTCTGTTAATTTTGCTTTGGGGCCGAAGCATGCTTCTTGGTTTGAGCCTGGCATCCCACATTTTCTCGGACCTATACGCCTTTCAAAAGATTCGAGTCTAATCTGTAGCAATTCTTCTTCTTCTGGTTCAGCAGGGCACATTGATATGTACTGAGCATATCGTGGCTTGTTGGAGTGGTTAGGGCTGGTGCCATGAGCCATCCTACTGTCCCAAATCACCAAGTCTCCAGCTTTGCTTTCAAGGTTGATAACATCAAAGTCTAACTCATCTTTTTTGATAAGTCTTGATCGATTTTTCGGCTGGCATTCTAGCCAATTGTCTAACTGTTTGAAAAGATCAGGGACAATCTGAAGCCCTCCCATATCCGTATCATTGTCATTTAAACTTAGTACACCTTGAATATTACGAACATGATCTCTCTTGGCCAAATCAATGTCCCAGTGTAAAAAGCCGTCGTTTTGCCACCCTTCTCGATTGGGGAGATTCATATTTACTCGATCAATCGTTACCCAGAGTTCCTCAGTTCCCCATAAGTCTACAAATGCATCATAGAGTCGTGGAAACTGTCGATTATTCCACATTGCCTGATGATGATACAACTCTGTCATCCCATGAAGGGTTTTAAGAGTCAGATTTTTTTCTGACCTTGGTGACATGGCATACCAAGATTCTGGCTGTTCTCGTTTTACACCAAGGAACTTACATATGACTTCAATCAAATCTTCACATTGTCGCTTAGGAACCAACCCTGGGATTGCCAAATAACCATTTTTTTGCCAGCATTGCCATTCATCCCAACTCAAAATACGTAAATTCTTTTCATCAACATATTCTGGAAAAGAACGAGGTGTTTCGTAGCAAATCCCTGCATTGTAGCGACGTTCGTTAGCCATTGTACTTAAGACTTTTCAACCGACAGCAAACGTTTCTTCCACTCTTACAGGCTTTGGGCCGTTTGTAGAAAATAATTCATCTCCAGATTCCCTGAGCCTCGAACCATTTACAAGCAGTCCTGGACGGCCAACACTTTGTCCTTCTATTTGCTTATTTTCTGGATTTCGATAACCAACACGTACGAGTTTACGTGCTGAGGATGTCGTATTGATATATGAGCCATGAATTGTATTTAGATTGAAAAGTACAACGTCCCCCTTTTTTGCAGGAACAGGAACGGTATCTGTCAAAGAGAAATCATCTGTTGGAAGATGGGGAGTACAAGGTTTGCCATCTGGAAATTTTACAATGTGCTGAAGAGGACCTTGCTTATGGGAACCCTCTAAAAATCTTATTTCACCATTTTCATGGGAAGTATCATCTAGGTGTATCAAAGCATCGATGAAGCGTTCATCTTCATGCTTGTAAAAAGCCCAATCTTGGTGCATTGGAAAAGGATGGCCCGTTTGAGGAGGCTTGATGTGCATCGTGCTGTGATGAAGCTCTACATCTGGACCAATAAGATCAGAAATTATTGATACAAGATCAGTCTTTAAAACTGCGTGGAGCCAATTGCTGGAATAGTACTGCAAGTCATGCATTGCGATTAATTTGCTGCGGCTGTCCGTGACAGCATCCATGTAAGCTTCTCTCCAAGGGCCACTCCAACCAGGTGTATTTTCAGCCCAACTATCCATCATCCAAATAAGATCTGAGGTTAAGCTTTCAACTTCTTTTGCAGAAAAAATGTTGGGCAAATGAAGGTAACCTTTCTCCCAGAAAAATTTGTAGTGATTCATGCTTTTCACTCCAGTTTGATTATTTGGTGCTAGAAGATCTACTCGGTTGGATTGGTAAAATTCCTAGGTATTGTTTACAGTAGCACCTCTTTCCCTGTTGTCTCACTCAAGTACACAGCATTCAAAATTTTCAAGACCTGAAGGGAATGTTCGGCTGGTACTGGAACAGGGTGATCGTTGATAATAGCCTCCGAAAATTCGATACATTCTTGTGCATGGGCCTCTACACTTCTAGTTAGTGGCTTCAATGTACTGTTTGAGTGTGATTTGGAGTTTGGGTCTGAAGTGAGTTTTTCAAGGCTAGGCCAATGAAGCCCACCTTTTTTCCCATAAAGCCAAACCTGCATATCTTCAAATTCACCAGCTTCATGATGAAGCATCCATGATACCTCCAGCAACAACACTGCTCCATTTTCAAAACGGACAAATGCTGCTGCTAATTCCTCAACATCCATCAGATCATGATTGTAAACACCCATTTTGCTAAATGCATTATGATCTTTAGCTAGTTCAGTCCTTGCTACGCCAGTAACAGATTTTGGTTCTGGGTTGCCCATGAACCAAAGAGTCAGATCAAGAATATGGACCCCAATATCTATACATGCACCCCCTCCAGAATGCTTTTTCATCAAAAATCCATCACGGACTGGCAGTGCATTTCTTCGCAGCATCCATGATCTTGCGTGGTAAATTGGCCCTATAGAATTAGCCTGATCCTTAATGAGTTTTGAACCATCTTTGAATCGAAAATGCTGAGCACACATTAGTTTCTTCCCACTACGATCTCTTGCCTCAATCATTTTTTCTATTTCAGAAGCAGTGGGAGCAAGAGGTTTTTCGCAAATGACATGTTTACCTGCGTTTAGAGCAGCAACTGTTAAATCACAGTGATAAGAGTTTGGTGTACAAACGTCAATGATATCAATTTCAGTATCATTGATAAGTTCGATTGGGTCTTGGTAAAGTTTTGAAATATCATGATCCTTGCCCCACTTTTCAAGGGCCTCAGCATTGATGTCTGACGAGGCTATAACTTCTGTGTGTGGACTTTGTTTCCAGCCTGGCATGTGTGTGCGAGCAATACCACCCACTCCGATAACACCAACCCTCAGATTTTTCATATTTTCTCAAATTATTAGTTATACGGTTTAACATTAACCCACTTACGAGTCTCAGCAGCTTCATAGATGGCTTCCATAACTGTACTTCTATAAGCAGCTTCTTTAGGAGTTACTAAATTAGTTTTCTCACCACTATGGACAGAATCTAGGAACAACTCAAAAGCATGTGGTAGCCTCGCAGGCACATCTTTGAAAGGTGTGTTAGCGTTTGCATTTTTGATATCATCGCTGACTAAGTACAAATCATCTTTAATGATGTAAGCATAAGCTTTTGTTCCACTCACTTCAGCAGTCAATGGCATGGCAAGGTCGACCCAACCAGCTGCAATACTCGCAACAACACCACTCTTGAATTTGAGCAGAGCTTCACCACTCTCATCACAATTAGGATATCTTCCAAGCGGGCTTGAAAAAGTAGCAGCTACTGCTTCTAAATCATTCATAAACCAAAGAAGTATATCAAGAACATGAGTTCCTAAATCACCGAAAGCACCAACCCCAGCTTGTTCCATATCTGTCATCCAAAGCCATCCCTCGAAACCTTCCTTTAAATTTTTAGCATGATAATTGTTAAGCCGGATTCTACTTATTGAACCAAAAGAATTTGAATCAATAAGTTGTTTAATTTTCCTGTAGGCTGATTTGCTGCGATTGAAATAGCCCGTTTGAAACATCACACCCGACTCAGTCAATGCTCTTTCCATTCTCTCAGAGTCAGCTTTGCCCATACCTAACGGTTTTTCAACAAAACAGTGTTTGCCTGCCTTAGCCACTTTATCCAAGATTTGTTCATGCCGATTTGTTTCAGCGCAAACAATTACAGCGTCTAGTGATTCTAATTCAAGAAGTTCATCAACTGAAGAACAAATATGACAACCAAACTTTTGTGCATTTGAATTTGCTCTTTCTGAATCATGATCCCATACACCTATGACATTAAAATCATTTCTGGCCAATAATCTTCTTACGAAATCAGGAGTGTGTATGTGAGCAGCACCTATAAAGGCTATTTTTTTCACTTTTTTCCTCAAAAAGACGGTTATTATTTATTTGAAGCAACCAGTTTCTGCATTCCTGACCAGTCCGCCCACATGTCACAAATACCTTCTTTTGATCGCTCCCACGAATTTTCATCTGATCCTAAATCTAGCCATTCTCCTAACAGACCTCTATCCGGATGATCTGTGTAACCATCTGCAACAATATTGGGCTGTCTGGTTTTGTTCCTGATTCGAAATATTACCGTTTTCCTGGACTCAAGACCATTTTCATTTCTTGTCCCAGTATGAGGCAAATGAAAGGTGCTAATACAAGCATCTCCTGGTTCCATCAATATTGGTATGGGTTTTGGCCACTGCCTCCCGTCTGGTGTTTTTTCTGAAGAACTATCCAGGAAATAAGCTTGGACAGCATCAGGAAGATACTTTATTCCACATCTGTTGGGGGCATTATAATCAAGCCTTGGCCAATCTGGACCCTCTGGCCCAATCTGACCAGTTTGGTCTCTCTGCCAACGGAAAAATTCCTCTGTTTTATGATGCGCCCCTGGTAAAACCGCAGTTTGGCCCCACCCTTCCTCTGTCTGGGGAGAAAGACAAACACAAATAAGAGCTGTAAAGCTACCCAGACTTAGTGTTTTCTCTGGATCTTGAAACAGAGGAACCAAATTATGCCCAATTACCTCAGCACTGTGGCCAAGATCTCCTTTTGGTCCTGAACGTATATATTTTTCATATATTTGTTTGTAACTGCCCGTTTGAGTATCCTGTGGGACATTAATCGAACACAAACCGTCCATGTGAAGAAATGAACCAAAGTAAGGAGTGTCTTTGTCTCTGTAGCCTATGTTATTGATTTTACTGCTTGGGACGGTCTGTTCCTTGACAGCCACATGACAGGAGGTGGGTGGATCGAAAGGACCTACGACTTCATCAAGGATTGATTTGAGATGAGATCTGTTTATCAGATCTGTCATTCTTCGATCATAGCCCAAACGCTTGTCAAATTTGTGATCGTGCGTTTTTAATGCGTCTAGTGCTCCTGAGAGGATTTTGTGAGGAATAACATTTTTCAGAGTTACGTATCCATCTCTGTAGAAGGTTTGTTTTTCCTTAAAACTAAGAATTCTTTCGTATTCCATGTTCCCTCTATTATGATAAGAACAATTGAAACCAGAAGAAACTGGCTAAGAGAGTTTGTTGTGTAAACTTGGTGTTTACTTAATCATATAGGTGGCATGAAACATTGTGTTGTGAACCCACAGCTAGAGGTTTGAGAATCGGTGCCTTTGAAACGCACAAATCTGTCTTTTGGGGACAACGACCTATATAGCGACAACCAATTGCATCACTAAATCGGGTCTCTTCCTCATCTGGTACATCAATATTTTCTCCCCAATTTTCATCGGGATCTGGCGCAGGTACAGAATCAATTAATAGCTGAACATAAGGATGCTTGGGCTGATCAATAACTGCCACTGTATCCCCTGATTCCACAACGTTTCCTTGGTACATAATAAAAATCCGATCACCAATTTGGTAGGCGGTGCTGAGGTCATGAGTAATGTAAAGAAAGGAGATCCCTTGCTGGTCCCTCATCTTTAGCATAACATCTAAGATGGCAGCTCTTAGTGAAGCATCAACCATCGAAACTGGTTCATCTGCGACGATAATGCGAGGTTTAATCATATAGGCTCGAGCCATCATCATTCTTTGACGCTGACCTCCACTAAGTTGATGAGGATATTTCTCCAAAACCTCTTCTCCTCTTAGTCCGACAACGTTCAGAGCCTCTTCAATCAAGTCACGACCTGCTTGCTTGCCTTTTGCCAACTTGAAGTGATGTATAGCCATCTTGAAGATATGATGGATACGGTAAAATGGGTTGTAAACGCCAAAAGGATCCTGGAAAACTGCTTGAACACTTTTGCGGTAATCAAATAGCTCAGCCGAAGACATTTTATCAACATCCTTTCCTCGGAATCGGATTGAACCACTGGAAAGTGAGGTGAAACCTAAAACCAGATTCGCTATAGTGGATTTCCCACTTCCACTCTCACCTGCAATCGTTGTAATTGATGCTGGTGAGGCGTCTAGATTCATCGAAAATTGATTTAATGCGCAAAGCTGCTTTTCTTTACCAAACAGGCCTCCTGATATCTTGTAGAGTTTAGTGGCATTTTCAATTTCAAGCAGCGACATGGTCTTCATCCTCAATAAGATGGCAAGCTACCTGATGACCTTCTTTTAGATTTCGCCATAAAGGTGATTTTGTGCGACAGGTTTCATTAGCTAAAGGGCAGCGCAGTTGATAGATGCAGCCAGGTGGAGGGTTGCGTGGATCATGTGTAATTCCTTCAACTAATTTCAGTGGCTTTCGTTCTTTCAGTGATGGAATTGAATCAATCAAGACTTTAGAGTAAGGGTGGCGAGGATTACTGAAGAATTCTTTGATGGGAGATATTTCAACAATATTGCCTGCATACATAACAGCTATTCGATCAACCATTTGAGCCATTAAGCCCATATCATGACCAATCATGACCATAGAAACTCCCATCTCACGCTGCACATTTTTTAACGTTTGGGCAACGATGCGTTGCACAACAACATCTAATGCACTTGTAGACTCATCGGCAATTACAAGACTGGGATTTAGTGCAATTCCAATTGCTATACACACCCGCTGTTTCATCCCTCCTGATAGCTCATGTGGAAACATTTTAACTACCCTAAGTGGCAGTCCAACTTTACGGAGCAGCCCATCGATTCTGTGGCTTAAATCAGTACTTTTAATTGATTTTTCATGAGTTACTATTAAATCTTTAATTTGCGCACCAATGTTCATTGTTGGATTCAATGAGTTCATTGCTCCTTGAGGGATTAAAGACAATTTAGTTGCTCTAATTTTTCTAAATTCTTCTTCGTTTAATTGACTTACAGTTATACCATCAACATCAATTTTACCGTCAACTATTTTACCTGGATGTTGAACAAGTCTTAGTATTCCATATGCGGCAGTTGATTTACCACAACCTGATTCTCCAACTACACCCAAGCACTCTCCTCTATAGACATCAAAGCTTACTCCATCCACCGCTTTGACATCTCCAGTAGGAGTCTCATAATGAACTTTGAGGTCTTTAACTTGGAGAGTTTTTTCAGTATTATTAACCATAATTAAGAGGCTTTTCGGAGGCGAGGATTTGACACTTCGTCAAGACCGACATTGATCATTAATAGACCCATAAATATTACAATCAAGGTTAGTGTCGGAAGTCCCCACCACCACCACATGTCTCTAAGAATAGCAGCGGCTTCAAGGGAGAAAAAAATTGTCACACCCAAAGTAGGCATTCTTGTTGGGCCAAGGCCTAAAACCTCCAAACCAATAGCTGTCAAAATCGCTCCAGATGTGTTTCCTATGAAACTTGCTGCGAGGTAGGGAATAAGATTAGGTAACATTTCTTTGAACATTATATCTCGTTCAGGTGCTCCTGATAACTTTGCCATTTTAACATAACCACTTTCTCTCATCGTAAGCACTTGTGCTCTAATATATCTGGTGGGTCCTGGCCAAGCAAATAAAGCGATCATCGCAGCCATTGTATTTACTTCAACTCTAAAAAGTGATTGAACAACAATTAGAACTGCTAATGCAGGTATTGTGGTAGTAGTGTCCGCCATCAAACGAACAAAATCATCCCACAAACCACCATAGAATCCTGAGGTAAATCCTAAAATAATACCGATCAACATTCCGATACCAGCAGCTATAAACCCTATACTCATTGTAGCTGGAGTTCCAACTAACATGACTGCGAGCATGTCTCTACCAGAATTTGTCGTCCCCAAAGGGTGTTCAATCACACCCTCCTGTTTCCTCATATTTTCAAAGCCATAAGGGGGTAAGTTGAGTGGTGCACTGCGCGTTGCAGCCAACTCAGTATCCCAAAAAATGTTTCCGATCAGAGTAGATGATAATAAAAGACCAATTACTAATGCCCCACACACAAGTGGCGTATTCAACCATGGATTGCTGATACTTTTTCTATTTAGCATTTTAATTTTTCTGAAATGTAATGCGAGGATCAATCAAAGGATAAATTAAATCTAAAATTAAAACAGAAGTGGCGGTAATTAGAATTAGAATGAAAGAAGTTCCTTGAATCACCGTATAGTCAACATCTTTAATTGCATTTACAATTATGCTTCCCATACCTCGATAAGCGAACGCTGCTTCAACTAATATTTGACCTGCTACTATTGTTCCGATGGTGAATGCAAGTGCTGTAACTTGAGGTAAAATTGCATTTCTGACTTGATATCTGTATAGTAAATAAAATGGCTTTAGCCCTTTTGCCTGACCAAAAGTCATGTAATCTTCTCCCTCTACAGTTACCATCATACCCCTCATCCCAATCGTCCAAAAACCAAATGTAACCAAAACTACAGAAAGCGCAGGGAGTGTTCCGTAGTAAATTACACTGCTAAAGAATTCAATTGTCCAAGCTGGTTCTAAACCACGCTCATAAGAGCCAGTAAATGGAAAT
Source organism: SAR324 cluster bacterium (assembly GCA_029245725.1). Taxonomy (NCBI): domain Bacteria; class Deltaproteobacteria; species SAR324 cluster bacterium. The sequence goes on from JAQWOT010000040.1 coordinate 13,138, forward strand.
ATATCAAAATTAAAAGCAAAAATATAAATTAGAATTAGAGCACACAAAATACCAGGTATAGATGTAAAAATCATTGAGGCTGAAATCGCAATTTTTGCATATATTGGTGTTTTCTTCCAAGATAATAAAGCACCAAATAAATTTCCAATAAAGAAATATAATACTAATGAAATTGACATTAATCCAATTGACCAAGGAAGCGCTCGTCCAACAATTTCTTTAACTGGAGTTGGAAACATAGCAAGTGAAACTCCTAAGTCTAATGAGACTAATCCACTTAAGTAACGCCCGTATTGAACATAAATTGGATCATTGAGACCGAATCTTTCTTTAAACCCTTCAACAATTTTCTCTGAATTTTCGACATATCCTGCACTTTCACTCATTCTGGAAATCATTGACTGTATTGGATCTCCGGGAGCTAATCTTGGAATAATAAAAATGACACTGGATGCCAGCCATACTGTCATTAAAAAAATTCCAAATCTTCTCAATGCGTACGAAAGTGTAAGACCACCCATAGATCCATTTCTAGAATTAAAAGCCAGGCCCTAAGACCTGACTCAAGTTTATAATTAATTAGCCGGCTTCAGATTATGAATAATCTGGTGCGTGCTTTGCCACCATGTCGCCGGGTGGTTGTAATTATTTTCAGCAGTCGGCCAACCAGTCCAGTATGTAGTATCAAACGGAATAAGTTTGCGCGCCTGTGTGATCGGTATGAACGGCAGCTCTTCGTACCATAAGCGGTAGGCATCTACAACCATGTCGACCATTCCAGGTGCATTCAATGGCATGGCTCCCATTTTATCTACAATCTGAGTAAACTCCTTACTCTTTGCAGTATCCCAGCGTACATAATTATTACCACCCGGAGAAGTGGTACCTACAGGCTTTAGATATTTTGCTGTAAAGCGGTTTAATGAAGCGTAAGGCTCATTAATGGAACCACAAGAGTGCCAGTCCATTGAACCCATAAAATTACCAGTATATCTGTCATTATCCCATGTTGCTCCTGCAATCGGACGATGCTCTGCCTTGATGCCAGCATCAAGGAACTGCTCTACGACGACATCAGCAATTCGACGCTTTTCGATAAAGCCTTCGTGGGTTTTAATAACGAATTCTAAAGTCTTGCCACCTTTCTGGTAAAAACCATCCGAACCTTTTGTCCAGCCTTTAGATTCAATTATCTTTTGGGCAATGTGTGGACTCGCATTGAGGCGCATGCCCATCCCAGCTGCTACTACTGCATCAATGTAGGGAAATAATCCGCCATAATGTACGAACAGGGTCATTGATGGAATGGTTGTTCCCTCATATGCAACGCGAACAATTTCCTCTCGGTCAATGATATAATTTAGTGCCCATCGCATTGCAGGATCATCCCAAGGCTCTGCTTGAGTATTAATTGAAAGTTGGCGTGCACATGGGTCTAACCAACTGTAGGGTAGTTCACTAAACCAAGCTTGCATATTATCATTTCGCGCCTGCATTGCCTCAAAAGCACCCAGGGTAACATCCATGACGCTGTCTAATTCACCCTTTGCAGCCAGCATAGAACGATTCTCCTCGGTCGAAGTGACCGCCCAAATTAATCTCTCCGGAGCCGGAAGTGGTAAGCCTTGACTTACACCCCACCAGTTGTCATTTCGATCGTAAATGAACTCTGTTTCAGATGCACTCTTGAGAGTGTAAGCACCTGAACCCAAGGGCCACCCCTTCTCTTTATCATAAAACTTGAATGTGAACGGGTCTTGCCCATTCCAAACATGTTCTGGAATGATGATGACTCCACCATAAATTTTTACAGAGAAGTAATCTAATTGGAAACGAGCATTGGGCTCTGTCAGGTTAAAAACTACAGTATGCTTATCCTGTTTTTTAACAGACTTTACCCATTGTTGCATTGAAGCAGCATCACGTAAAGATTGCGTACTGTCATCAAGTAACATTTGAATGGTGTAAACAACATCATCTGCGTCTAAATCTTCTCCATCAGACCATTTGATGCCTTTCTTAAGTTTTAATGTCCAAACATCAAGTGAGCTGTTTGAAGTAAAGCTTTCGCCGAGCCAAGGGTCAATTTCACCAGTTTCATAATTAAGTATGAACAATGGTTCAAAGACCGCTTGGTGAATCCCATTACTTCTTGTGGTACCCGGGACTAAATTATTGAAATTGTACGGCTGTGCTACCTTACCACCGTCAATGTCAAAAACTACTGTTTTATTTCTGGCCTTACTGTGACCACCAGCGTGCAACCCACTGACTGCAATCGCAGCCACACTCAATGCCACTAATGCTAGTTTTTTAAACATATCGACCTCACATAGGAAGTTGAAATAAGTTCGTTATGAAAGATGATCCAAGAGTTCATTTCATAGGCATCCTTTTGAAAGGGGTTAGGAGGATTGGGTGATTTTGAAAGTCATAATCTCAAATGGTTTGAGGGTCAATTTCAATTCTCCTCCAACAGCTTCACCGGAGTCGTTCCACTCCATCAAGTCTGTGGATTTAAGATTTTGATTGGAATCAGTCAAGCGAATGGTTGCCTCGCTTTTCCTGCCCTTTCTCTCAACAACACGAAGAACAAGGCAATTTTCTTTTTCCGCTTTCTTGAGCACCTCTAGTCCTACATCTGAACTTTCCACAATTACAGGAGGTTGAATTGGTGAAATCGGTTTGCCTTGGATGGACAAAGGAGCTTGATTTAGCTGTTGGGCCTGTTCAATAACATCGGATTGCTGGAAGGGGCTGTTGTGTGGATAGAGCACATAACAGAACTGATGGTTTCCTAAATCTGCATCAGGATCAGGGTGCGTTGGAGCCCGAAGGAGATGAAGATCCAGAATGTTTTCATGAAGCTTGTGTCCGTACTTACAGTCGTTTAGTAGGGCTACTCCCTTCTGGTGGTCTGACAAATCAACATATTTCTGGGCAGCTACTTCAAAACGTGCCATGTCCCATGTTGTATTTCGATGGGTGGGACGCTGAACATGTCCATACTGGATATCGCAGGTTGCGTAGTCCGTCTGCACATTGACAGGAAATGAAGTCCGGAGCATTCGATGACACTCCTGCCAGTCAACTTTTGTGTCAAATTCCAACGCCTTGGAATTGGTTTGTAAGGTGATCCTCTGGTCAATCCTTGAATTGCCAATTTTTAATTTGAAGAGCAGAGATTGGCTAACTGGACCTGCTCCAAGAGATTGCCACGCATGACTTTCAGCTGTCTCTACGACCATATCTTCATAAGAAATATCAATCTCCCAAGCATCCCAGTTGTGAGGTCGGTCCTCATACAACGTTAGTACATTGCCAACTGCTCCATCTGCCAAAATGGATTCACCCGTCTCCAAGTCCAGCGCGGCAACCAGTTGTGCGTGTTGATTGAATTCGTAACGTACCAACTGGTTTTCAAGAATCAGTGCATCAGCTTTCTTGGTTTGCTGGGTTGCATTACTTAATCGGAGAGTTTTAATTTCCTGAGGTGCAAGCCTCACAAGGGCTGAAAGCTTGCCATCCGTATCCTGCTGAACAGGATGGTCATTACCATCCTCATCCTGGAGTCCTCCTTTCCAATTTTCAGGTAATTCAATCTGACGTTCATATGCTACATTCAGTGTGTTGATCAGGGTGATTGCGTACTTGTCTTGATCGAATAGCTGTTCCGCAGATTCACTTCTCAAGCGTTCACATGTTTCAAGGGCATCTTGATGCTCTCGTTCGGTGACCTCATAGACCCAATGGATACTTGAACCAGGTAGGATGTCGTGAAACTGATTGATCAGCAGAGTTTTCCAAATCTTGTCCAATTCCTGCTGGGGGTAGTCTTTGAGTGAACCCAATGATAGGAGATATTCCGTAGCTCTGAGACTCTGCTCAAGCATTCGATTATTGCGCTTGGTTCTCGCTTGCGTAGTTAGGGTACCCCGATGCAATTCCAGATAGAGTTCTCCACTCCAAACAGGGAGCTCTTCTGTTTTTTCAGAAATTCGCTCAAAGAACTGATCTGCTCGTCCAAAACTGACCCTAGGCACTCCCTCAAGATTTTTTTGTCGTAAACCACGCTCAATCATTTCGGCAGTCGGACCACCTCCCCCGTCTCCTACTCCGAAGAGGCACATCATTTCGTCAAGTACCCCTTTCTCAACAAAATTTCGCTCGGTTTTTTGTAAATCGTAGGGTTGAAGCTGGCTGTTGTAAGTGTCTTCAGGCGGAAAATGAGTAAGGACTTCTGTTCCATCAATTCCACGCCATAGGAAGGTAGAGTACGGGAAACGATTAAACTGGCTCCAGCTCATCTTTTGTGTGAGGAAGTGTTCTAAGCCACCTAGCTTGAGAATCTGTGGCATGGATGCGGAGTAGCCAAAAACGTCAGGGATCCAACAGTTATTTACATCTACCCCAAACTCATCCATGTAGAAGTTCTTGCCATGAAGAATCTGGCGAACCATGGATTCGCCACTGATCAGGTTACAGTCCGGTTCGATCCACATTCCTCCTTGCAGTTCCCAGCGACCTCCGGCGACTGCTTCTCGAATTTTCTCATAAAGTTCAGGGTAGTGATCTTTGACAAATTGATAATGCTGTGGTTGGGAAGCCCCGAAAACATATTCGGGGTATGTCTCCATCAGATCCAATTGGCTGGCGAAGGTGCGAGCAGATTTTCGGATAGTTTCTCGAACCGGCCAAAGCCAACCGGTGTCGATGTGAGCATGGCCAACAGCGTTGATTGTGGGTGCACTCGCATTAGCAGATTGTTGTAAGAGAGGCTGCAGCATTTCCCGGCACTGTCCAACGTTCGCTTCAGCATCCTTGAAAATATTGGTAACCTTGACCAGCCCTTCTAAAATACGAGCATACCTTGTACTACTGTCAGGCACAGAATCCAAGAGTCCATTCAACACCTCCATATCCAGCCAGAAATCATAGAGATCACGCTTGAATCGGGCGAGCCTCATACGATTGACAATACCCCGGTAACTGCCATGCCGACTGATTGTGTCTCCTGGTCGTAGAGTAGCTGCCGTGGAGGCAACTTGATTTCCAGAAGCTTCGATAGTGTTTTTGCCACGTTCAGGATCACGTGGTCGATGGATGCCCATAATTGAATTGGCAGCTGCCTCTACCCAAAGTTCTATTTGGGGATTTTTCAGAACTGGTGCAGCAAGCCTAAAATTGTGGCGGGTGATTCTTCCAAAGACACTTCCATTCGTGAGCCCTTGAAGTGGAATACCTTCTGGCGAAAAGACGAGGGCTTCTCCGTTGAAATCAAGGTGGGCAACCACTTCACCATTTGCCCAATCCTCTGGGATCTTCCCCAACAGGTGAAACCAAGCACTGTCCCAAGTTTGGCCCCACTCTTCTCCCTCTTGGATGGCCTGATACTCAAGGTCTAGACGTTGTTGAAAGGGTATAGGGTCCTTACTCTTTGCGAAACGCCCCTCCAGGATTACATGGTCTGCAAGAATCCTCTGCTCCAGACGATCCATAAATTGCTGCACTTTAGCGCGGTAAAGCTTTCTTTGGACTTCTAGAATCAAATTTCCTCTTTCATTTTGCAAACGTTTGTATTTAAATAATGACGAACACTATGAATTCATGTGATATTTGTCAAGAAGAAATTATCAGTTTATCAGAAAAGCTTAAGTAGAGATTTATATGGTACTCGAGTATTTATTGGGATCTTAAAGCTCGGGTTTTGTATTTTAGAAATTAACAGGGAGCAAGCCTGATGAGCCATCTGATTGAAATCTTGTTGGCAAATAAAAACTTCTAAAAACGGTGTTGTGTTTCCCAACCACTGATCAAAAACCCCGATAAGTAGTTCCCGATTTTCCAGTTCTTGAGCCCTTTTCTTAAGAAATTTCTTAACACGAACTTCACTACTTGCTAAGATCGCGACTTTTTTTCCAGGTAAAATTTGATCGTTGGAATTGCCAAACAATGATTGATGAGATGGATGTTTAACTTTCAATAAGTTCAAAAGGGCTTGCTGGCGAGAATATTCAACCATGTTTTGACTCGGTGAAAACAAATCCACAACCAGATCAGGCGAGGAAAAGAGGAGATTTTCAAGAAGTGCTGAGATCGCTGAAATGTGGTTTGTGGTAACGATTGGCAACTTAGTCTCTCTTTCAAATCGATCCAGGAAAATTGCTGGGAAGGATCTTTGTTGGAGATCATCGATCAATTGGCCACGTTTTTTGAAAGAGTTAAAGTTGTGCGAACCAACAACTAGAGCCCCATCTGTAATTCCAAAATGAAGTCTGCGGAGGAGGTGTTCATACCGATCCTCGTCGTTATGATAGAGGATGACGGATAAATCAAATCCGGCCTGTGCTAGTTCATGACTGCAATGGGTGGCCAGTTGAGCAGTTAGGGGGTTAAAGAGATCGGCAATCAAAAACCAAATGGTATTGGTCTTACCTCCTTTGAGTGATTGCGCCGCCCAATTGGGGGTGTAGCCCATGCGACTTGCCGTATCATGAATTTTTTTTCGGGTGTCGGCTTTAACTCTAGGATCATCTTTAAGAGCCCGAGACACGGTTGAGACATTGACACTACACACTTCGGCGATTTCTTTAAGTCTGATCATTGAAAAAATTAGCTTTTTACATTTTAAGAGCGTTTTGAGTTGAAATAGGAACATCTCAGAAAAGCGGAGGCTTTTACAAGTCGAACAAAATTATTATTGCTGAAAAGACAATCTCTGATCCACTTCTTTCTGAAAAGAGGAAAAACATGACGCCCAAAGACTACACCTTTTATCCCTCTAAGACAGATGCACCAGAATTTCTAACTCAAGATCAGATAGAGCACTTCAACCAATTTGGTTTCATTAGTCCCCTGCCAGGATTCTCGGCTGAAGAAATTGGGAAACAGCGAAAATATTTTGATCAATTGCTTCAACAGCTTGCTGAGTCTCCTGACAAGGGAGATACTCATTTTGGCGGTGCTGATAAAAAAGATTCAGTGCAGTATTCTCTGAATTGTTATCACACTAAATTGCGTGGGATCTGGGAGACGATGTATGAAGACACACTTTTGAGGGGAGTTCGGGATTTGATAGGGGATGATGTAGTGGCTTGGGCAACGCACTATTTCTGCAAATTACCCGGAGATGGTAAGGCCGTTTCTTTTCATCAAGATGCCTCCTACTGGGAGCTTACTCCTGCTAAGACCGTGACGGTATGGCTAGCCTTGGATGACACGGATGAAGAAAACGGAGCAATGCAGTTCCTCCCAGGAAGTCACAGAGTTGGTCATATTCCTTGGAAAGAAAGCTCAGCGGAATCTGTGTTAAATCAGCAAATTGAAGATATTTCGGTGTTTGAAAAACCATTTTCAAATAACCTCAAAGCTGGGGAGTTTTCCCTTCATTCCTCACTGCTGGTGCATGGCTCGCCCAAAAATCAGTCACCACGACGCAGGTGTGGACTGACGATTCGCTATGCTCCACAAGAGGTAGTTCCACTGAGTTCCAACTACTCCAAAATGTCTTATTTCGTTTCCGGCAACATAACTGCACCTCACTGGCAGGACAATTCACCACCTGCTGAATATTTCTTGTGAAATTATCTTATTTTCAACGCATGCAGAAAATCTGATGTCTCCACGTATCAGTATGATCACTTTAGGAGTCCGAGACCTCGAAGTAGCCACCAACTTTTATGAGCAAGGCTTGGGATTTCCGAGAAAAAAGTCCTCTCCAGATATCGCCTTTTTCACTTTGAATGGGACTTGGCTAGCTCTCTACAACCGGGATGCTCTCGCGAGAGATGCCAGAGTTGATTCATCTGGAAATGGTTTTGGAGGATTTACCTTATCTCATAATGTTTCGACTAGGAAAGAGGTGGATCAGATCTTTTCTGATGCTGTGGCTGCAGGAGCTTCTCCTATGAAGAAGCCGCAACCAGCATCTTGGGGAGGATATAGCGGTTACTTTGAGGATTTAGATAGATATCTGTGGGAAGTAGCTTTCAACCCATTCACTTGGATTGGACCTGAGGATGAAAAAGCACAAATTATTGAATCCAAGTAGTAGCTTCACGAAAATTCGACCGGTACCGATTGACTCTGAGAAACTTATCCAAGCTCACAGATACCGTAATCAGATTCTGTGAAACAGATCGTACTGATAAATTTTTGACAGTCTAGGTTCGGTTTCCCTATAAATCAACCAACCCCTTGAGGTCCTGAGGCCATGCGTCCAGAACAAATTGCTCTGACTCTTTATACCCTCCGAGATCATTGTCAGGATGTCACTTCTCTCAGATCTACGCTCAAAAAAGTAAAAGAAATTGGGTATCCGGCGATTCAAATTTCAGGTGTTGGAGTTGAAGACCCAAAGATTATCCAAGAATTAGCAGAAGAGGTGGGACTAATAATTTGTGCTACCCACGAACCCTCGCATAAAATTTTGGAAGAACCAGCAGAGGTTGTGGAGAGATTGAATATGCTGGGTTGTACCCACACAGCTTTTCCTCATCCGGGTTCCTATACCATTGATTCAATGGAAGCTTGCTTGGTGTTGGCCAATAAGTTGGAAAGTGCGGGGAAAATCCTGCGTGATGGGGGGAAGCAGTTGTCCTACCACAATCACGAATTGGAGTTTGTTCGCTACGAACACAAATCTATCTTGGAATTGATTCTAACAAACACCGACTCGAAGTTCCTCAAAGCAGAGCTTGATACTTTCTGGGTTCAAAAAGGAGGAGAAGATCCCGTCGAATGGTGTCGAAAAATGCGGGGACGCTTGCCCTTGCTTCACCTCAAAGATTATGTGGTCACCTTAGACAGAGAGATTCTCTTTGGTGAAGTTGGGGCAGGGAGTTTGAACTGGGATGCCATCATTCGGGCAGCGGATGAGGCGGGCTGTCAATGGTTTATTGTGGAGCAGGACTCCAGCACCAGAGA
>JAQWOT010000041.1 GCA_029245725.1 SAR324 cluster bacterium
GACCACCTTGCTGTTCAGTGTAGAAGCCTGTGCCAGCCTGCTTTTGGTGGGACAAACCAGCAAAATGATGGATCTGTACGGTCACAAGGTCATGATGATTACTGGGCTCGTGCTGCAAGCTGGCCATCTGCTGTTGATGACACAAGCCACTTCGGTCGGTAGCTGGCTGGTGCTGATGGCGGTGATGGGGATGGCCGGTCCTCTGTTCTCCATAGGGGGCAATGCGATGGTGGCTGATTTACTACCTAATCACCAGCGAGCACAGGCTTACGCACTACTGCGAATGGCGATCAATCTCGGTGTGGTGACTGGTCCACTAATCGGTGGCTGGATCATCGCCGAGTATTCCTTCCAGACCGCTTTCTGGACAACAGCTTCCCTGTTACTACTCCTCACCGGACTGGCCCACTGGTTCCTGCAGGAAACCCGACCTGAGGCTAAAAAAAGAAATTCCTCAGTCGAATCAGAGTGTCTGGAATGACTGCCACTTCATCACAATTTTGCTGTTCTACACTTTTTCCGTGATGAGTTTCATTGAGATGTTCATCCTGATGCCGATCTACCTGAAGCAGAATTTTCAGATCCTTTAAAACCAGTCGAGCCTGCTCTTCAGTGTGAACGCCCTAATTGTTGTGCTTTTTCAGTACACCACCACTCGTTGGGCTTCACACTTTTCACCCTTTCTGATGATGGCTGTGGGGGCTCTGATCTATGCCTTCGCACTGGGCAGCATTCCTTTTCTGGAAACCTTTGTGTTCTTCGTAGGCGCGATGATGGTGTTGACTATCGGAGAAATGGTGATCAACCCAACGGTGACCAGCTATGTCTCGAATCTGGCGCCAGACCAAATGCGAGCTCGCTACATGGGAATGCTGGAGATGGTCTATCGGGTGGCAATGGGGACCAGTCCACTTGTGGCTGGACTGATCAATGATTTGGCAGCCCCCTCACTGATCTGGGTCTATGGTTGCCTGATCAGTCTGGTGGGTGCAGTTGGTTTCTTAGGCATGTATCTGAGAAGATTTGCAAGAAGTTGATCGGGCTCTCCGGTGTTCCATCGGAGCAGCACTAACTTGAAAACTTTTCCATACCCTACAATGATCTACGATTTGCCCAAGAGCCTGTACCTTTGATTCGCTAAGTGGCGCTTACTGATAATATGCTGGGAACTGGCTGCCAACGACCATTATTGTCATTGGACGCAACTGCAGCCTCGATCAAAGACATTGTGATAATCCCATCTCTTGTATTTGGCAATGCATCGTAAAACTGCTCATACGGTAAACCCAGTTGGCGTGCCATCACAGCACAACCAAAATCTGCATAGAGATTAGCAAATGCCAACGCATACCCTTCTGGATGTCCTGGTCTGAATCGGCTGCCCCTAGATGCCCAGGAAGATAAATCTTGATATCCACGAGCGATTCTTTGTGCCTTGCCACCGATCGGTTTGAACCAAAGAACTTCTGGATCTTCCTGATGCCAGTGCAGACCACCCAGCTCGCCATAGATTCGGAAACAAAGTCCATGATCATTACCTGCAGCAATGTAGCTTCCCCATATTCGACCACGAGCACCGCTGGCATAGCGGGTAGTCAAATAAGCGTTGTCATACACCACTCGCCTAGGAACAAAGATGGACATCTCAGCAGATACTGCGCTGATCTCTTCTCCATAAACGTAATGGAGGAGGTGATGGGCATGCGAAGCTACTTCGCCAAGAATCACCCCTTTACCCATGATGTCTTCCCGAAAGCGCCAATGTCGATCTGCAGGGTTCTCGGGTTCGAAGCTGACACCTGGATCTCCTGCAGCTAGTTCAGCTTCGAGAATTCGAATTTTGCCAAGCTGACCAGAACGAACCATTGCGCGAGCTTCACGGATCATTGGATAACCCGTGTAGCAATGGGTAAGGCAAAACAGTCGACCATGCTGTCGGGCCAGTTTATCCAACTGCACGGCCTGTTCTCTGCTAACAGCTATCGGTTTTTCACAGATAACATCGATTCCTCTTGTCAGAAATGCTTTTGTTGCTTCAAAATGGATGTGGGGAGGTGTCGCAATCAGTACCACTTCAATTCCATCCTCTCGCTGTACCTCCTTTTCAGCCATTTCGTTAAAGCTTTCGTAAACTCGATCACTATCAAGAAATTCTGCTCTTGCAGTGGCCTCAGAAACTGCAGAATCTACAGAAAAGACTCCTGCATGGAGTTCGAAAAACCCATCGACTCGCATTGCAGCCAAATGGGTTCCTCCAATGACAGAGTCTCTGCCACCGCCAACAAATCCAATGCGTAGTCGGCGACCAAATTTTCTACGGAGTGCATCAATATCAATTTCACTCATCTGCTTGTTCCTCTGTTGGAATAAGTCTAAGGCAAGGCATCACATCTATTTTTGCTGAACTAAGACTCACTTTGTCTCCAAATCTGCTTTGCTGGCTCGTTCCCGGTAATTCACATATTCAAATCTTCCTGATTCTGCTGACCTTGCAATCGTTTCTATTACTTCCGCAACTCGGTAGCCGTCTTCAAAGTTCGCTCTAGGGGAAAGATTTTTCGACACAGCAATAGCTTCTAGTATGTGTCGAGTTTGGTGAGCAAAGCATTCATTCCATCCCAGTGGGTGCTGTCCCTGAATCCCTGAAGGAAGCCAAAAATCGCTGTAAGGTTGCCCTTTTTGGGTGACCAGTTGTGTGCGTGGCCCCTTGTTCGGTTCATAGATAATGAGTTCGTTGAGTCGTTCCATCTGAAAAGATAGGGACTTTTTCGTTCCATCCACCTCAATCCAGCCTCCCAGGTTATGTGCTTTTGCCACTCTGGACGCTTCAAAATTGGCGGTTGCACCACTTTCAAACTCAGCCGCGCATACAAAGGCATCATCATTCACATCCACAATTTGCTGTTGTTTATCTATGGACCAAGTTTTGGTTAAGGCGCCAACACGCACCAGTTCACCAACAAGGAATCTTGCCTGGTCAACATGGTGTGAGCCAAGGTCTCCCATAGCACCCAAGCCTGCTTGAGATTTGCTGAATCTCCAGGAGAGATTGCCATCGTCTGTGAGCATGTTCAGTAAGAATCGAGATCGGAAATGACGAACCTCACCAATTTCACCAGACTGGATCATTTCACGCGCAAGATTCAACGCAGGAATGGACCGGTACATGAACGCACACATTTGGATGACACCAGTCTCTGAAACTTCATCCCAAATTTGAAAAGCCTCATCTGCTGTGGATGCCAAGGGTTTTTCACAAAAGACATGTTTACCTCTTTTCGCTGCTGCAATGGTGGGCTGAGCATGAACATGATTCGGACCAGCGTTAATGAAGAGATCAATCTCCGCATCATCAATGATATCCCTCCAGTTTTCTGTGCATTCTTCCCAGTCAAATCGCTCTCCAACTTTTGCACGAAGCTCGGAATCAACCTCTGCCAGGATTTTGGGGCGTACATGAATTTTTGGTTCCCACATCGACGTGGCTGCATTTCTTAGAGCCAAGGTGTGCATTTGTCCAATGAAGCCAGCTCCAAGAAGACCAACTGTGATTGTATAGCTGTCTTCTGGTTCTCTTGAGAGAGGTGTCATTTTGTTCATAGATTGGCAAATGAAAAAAAGTTTGAAATTACTCTAGTGGGAAAACTAACTGACCACTATTGCTCTCTTGGTGTTCATCTGAATTAAACATTAAACACTGATTTCAATCATTAACTTAAGAAATAAAATTAGTTGATAAGGTAATTCCTATCTACTGAATATCATTCTCCCACTTGGAAATAGAGGAAGTAAGCAGAAGAAATATGGGCTGGAAGGTCAAAAGGAAAATGATCGGTGCTTTAGAAGGGTCAATTTTTTTGACCACTTTGTCATCTGATTGAATGCATTTACAGTAGAAACACATCATTTCAGATTTTGCAGCATCAACGACCTGTAAAGAGTTGGTTTATTCAGGGTTACATTCTCAGAAAAAGATCGACATTTTGGCTTTTTCAAGGCATTTAATGATGCCCTTTTGCTCAATTTGAGCGTTCCATTCACCTTACTTGGAGAAGACTAGCCATGAGCTTCAGCCATAAATTATTAACCGGATTGGTAACTGCTGGACTTGTTCTGGGTAGTAGCCTGATTGCTCTTCCAAGCTGGGCTGCCGACAAAGTAACGCTGCGCATGTCCTGTCCGTGTACAGAGACCGATCTACGCAGCCAAGGTTTACAAAACGTCTTCGCTGCCAAGGTCAGCAGCTTTGCTGACTACCAACCTCACTACAACGCTACTCTCTTCAAGCAGGGTACTGAATTGACCGCAATTGCCCGAGGCAACCTGGAGATGTCAATCACCTCTGCCCAGGAATTGGCCAAGCTGATTCCAAATTGGTCCGTTTTCACAGCTGGCTACCTGCTGCGTGATGCAGACCATCAGCGCAAGGTATTCACCAGCGATATCGGCAAGGAATTCTTCCAAATGGCTGAAGACAAGCTTGGAGTCAAATTACTGGGTGTGATGTATTTCGGCAAGCGACACCTGAACCTGCGCACTGACAAGAAGGTAATGACTCCAGACGATATGGCCGGAGTCAAACTTCGCATGCCTGGAACTGATGCCTGGCAGTTCCTGGGGAAAGCATTGGGAGCCAATCCAACCCCGATGGCCTTTACCGAAGTTTACACTGGTCTGCAGACAGGGGCGATCGATGGACAGGACAACCCACTACCCACTGACAAGGACAAGAAGTTCTATGAGGTCACCAAACAGATCATTCTGACTGGCCACTTAGCAGACATGAACTTCCTGGCCCTCAGCAAGAAAGCCTGGGACGGAATGACTGCTGCCCAGCAAGACCAACTACAGAAGGCAGCTAACGACGCGATGATGGTGATCAGCATCAACGTCGAGTCACAAGAAGCCTTGTTGGAGGACTTCTTCCGCAATGAAGGGCTACAAGTCTACACTCCAAACGTGGATGCCTTCCGCAAGCGAGCCCAGGAAATGTATCTGGCCTCCGACTTCTCCAAGAAATGGCCCAAAGGAGTTGTTGAGCGAGTCAACGCCATTCGCTGATTACTACCTTTCGTGCCTTTCTTACGTTGGCTGAAGATTGGCGCTGACAGCGTGGCCGTCCTTTTGTTGGCGGCCATGTTCTGCAGCTTCATGCTTCAGATCATCTTTCGCTATATCTTCAACCATCCCCTCAGTTGGACCTTGGAAGCCTGTCTGATCACTTGGCTTTGGACGGTTTTCTGGGGTTGTGGCCTACTCTTGCGAGATCAGGATCACGTACGCTTTGACATCCTTTATCTGGCTGCTCCACGCAAATTACGTCGTTTGATGGCTGGTTTGGCTGCTATCGTGTTCTTGGTTGCCTACGCTGTTTCACTTCCAGCGACTGCGGATTACATTGCGTTCATGAAGATCGAGAGTAGCTCCTCCCTCAAAATCCGCCTGGACTACATCTTTGGGATTTATCTGCTATTCATGGTTGGAGTGCTTGGACGCTACCTCTGGCGGCTAGTACAAATTATTCGAGATCAGGATTTCGAAACTGGCATCGATCACTCAGCAGAGCATTACGGTGAGTGAAGCCTTTATTCTCTGCCTAGTGGCAATCTTCGGGTTAGCTGCTATGGGAGCTCCGATTGCTCACTCGATCATCGTTGGTGCGATCGCTTTTCTAGCAGTTAATGGGCAAGATCTCGCTCTGGCGGCTGAGCAAATCATTCAAGGGCTCTACGAGAGCTTCGTGCTACTGGCTGTGCCACTGTTCATCGTGGCAGCCAATATCATGAATGCTGGCACAGTCTCAGATCGTCTGCTTCAATTCTGTGTGGCGTTGGTCGGAAGATTCAGGGGTGGGCTGGGTCATGTCAACGTGGTGGCTAGCATCATCTTTTCAGGAATGTCTGGTTCGGCCATTGCGGATGCAGCTGGAATTGGCAAGGTCATCATCAAAATGATGACAAAAGATAATCGTTACACGCCTGGTTTTGCTGCAGCGATTACCGCAGCTTCGGCGACGATTGGCCCGATTATCCCACCATCAATCCCAATGGTTCTCTATTCGCTCGTCTCAGATGCATCAATTGGCTATCTGTTTCTGGGTGGTGTTATTCCCGGGCTGCTGATGGGACTGGTTCTGATGGTGATGATCGCCTACAAGGCCAAGACACTGAACTTGAAAGCTGAGGCTCCAGTTCCTTTGAGAGAAATGCCTGGAGTAACACTCCGAGCCTTCCCAGCACTAATGCTGCCTGTCATTCTGCTCTTTGGGATCTACGGTGGAGCGACTACTCCCACAGAGGCAGCCGCAGTTGCAGCAGCCTATGCGCTGATCCTGACAGCTTTCTTCTATCGGTCGCTGAACTGGAAGGGGCTCTATCAAATTTTGCTGGAGAGTGCTCGTTCGTCGGCAGCCGTAGGGCTCGTGATTGGCGGGGCGCTGATCTTGAACTACATTGTAGCCAGTGAGAATATTCCAAACCAACTGGCTGGAGTTCTCAAGGAAGTCGATATTGACCCCCTCATGTTTCTCTTGGGGATCAACCTACTCTTACTGTTGCTCGGATGTGTGTTGGATGCCACCACACTGATTCTTGTGGTGATTCCCCTCTTCATTCCCTCCTGTCGGGCATTGGGAATCGACTTGGTTCACTTTGGTGTCGTCGTTGTGGTCAATTCAATGATTGGCTTGATCACTCCACCCTATGGCATCCTGCTCTTTGTGATCAATGCCACGACGGGGATCCCCTTGCGAAGCATCATCAAGGAGATCGTTCCATTCCTAATGGCTCTCATTGTGGCCCTCGCAACCATTGTCCTCTCTCCGGACTTGGTCCTCTGGCTACCTCGACTGCTGGGCTATAATGCCTGAGGCTTAGGCTAAGGTCTTGGCGAGATCAACGACTGATTCCCCTCCCAGTTTCAACAGAACCTGAGGATCCATCTTCACCTTGAGATCTCGCCCACCTCCTCCGACGATTATCCACTCACAGTCCATTACCCGAGAATCAATCCACAGAGGCAGGTCTGTTGAAAGTCCCAACGGAGTGACTCCTCCCACCTGCATTCTGGTCAAGGCTTGCATCTCTTCTGCGGTAGAAAAAGAAGTTTTGCGCACACCCATCTTCTTGCGTACGGCACCATTGACATCCAAACGTGTTGTGGCCAAAACAACACAGGCCGCAAAGGTCTTGGGTTCTGCTTTTGATGCGATCACCAGTGTATTGGCAGACTGATCCAGTGGAATGTTGTAGTGAGCACAAAAATCAGCAGTGTCTGCCAGTGCCGGGTCGATCTCAATAATCTCAAAGGTGAGTCCCAGCGGATTCAGGACATTTTCCAATTCAGTTCGAGTCATTGGCTCCGTTACATCGTTGATTTTTCTCACCAAGTGGAAAAATCGAGTTGTTGACTATGGCTTGAAACATAACATTCAGGCAGGTGCTTTCTCTTGGGTGGATCTGGGAACAGCCGACTTGCGGAAGAGCAGCATTCCACTCAGCACCAACAGCATTCCACCGGCATGGTACCACTGAAAATTCTCGCCAAGGAAGATAATTGCCAAGAGTGAGGCAAAGACTGGGACCAAGTTGATGAAGAGTCCTCCCAAGTTGGGACCGATCAACTCAATCCCCCGATTCCAAAAGAGAAACGCAAGGATCGATGGAAATATGGACACATAACCCACCGCCCAGGCGAGTTGTGGACTACCCTGAGGCAATCCTACCCAATACCACTCGAGTAGCATCGGAGGGACCAGCATACTGCCTCCCAGGGCAAAGGTAACCGCCAGGAAACTCATCAAGCTGATGGCTGGTTTGACCCTGAGAAGTGTGGTATAAGAGGCATAGGCCAACACTGCTGGCAGCAACCATAGATCTCCAGGTACCAACTCAAACTTCTGCAATACCTCCCAGCTTCCCTGAAACAGCACCAATCCCACTCCCAAAAAACAGAGCAGGAGGCCACACCATTGGCGTTGGTTTGTATGTTCCCCAAACCACCACCAGGAAAGCAGCACAATCACAGCGGGTCCAGCTGATTGCATCAACGCCGCATTGATTGCCTGGGTTGTTTGTAGCGCTACATAGAAGAGAGTGTTGAAGATCGTAATTCCGAGCAGAGAAAGCAGCAATAACATCTTCCAGGAGCTACGAATCGCCTGCCAGTCACGTCGTATCGAAGGCAGAGCAAAGGGTAAAATCAGGAGAAAAGCGACCGTCCAACGTATCCAGGCGAGCGTGATTGGCGAAATGAACTCGGTCATTCCTCGACCCACTACCGCATTGCCACCCCAGAATAAAGGGACCAAGGTCAACAGCAGGTAGGGTTGAGCAAAAAACCATTCACGCAGTTGCTGCACTGTACTCGTCTACGGCTTGAAGATGGCGTTGAACTTCTGCTTGTGGAAGAAAGCTAGCGTTGAATCCGTTCTGAACTAAGCGCAAGGCCTGCTCTCGTGTGAGGTCCAGATCTTGGTGCAATGCGAAAAAATTCTCATTCAAGTAACCACCAAAATAGGCAGGATCGTCTGAATTAACTGTCACACAAAGACCAGCATCTAACAGCTGCAGCAGGTTGTGCTGCTTCATTTCTGGGAAAACGCAGAGGCGAATATTTGAGAGAGGGCAGATAGTCAGCGGCACTTGCTCTTCAGCAAGCCTTTGCATCAACTTTTGGTCTTCTGCAGAACGAACTCCATGATCGATCCGATGAACCTTTAGTAGATCGAGAGCTCCCCAGACATAGGCAGGAGGGCCCTCTTCACCCGCATGAGCAGTCCGACGATAGCCCTGTTCCTGAGCTTGAGCGTAGAGTCTTGCAAACTTTTCTGGAGGATGCCCCATTTCCGAACTAGCCAACCCAATTGCAACGAAATGCTCACGGTAAGGTTCCACGTCCTTAAGCAAAGCCAGCGCTTCATCTTCTGACAAGTGTCGGAGAAAGCTAAGAATCAACAAAGCCGACTGGCCCCAGTCTTTTCGCGTTTCCTGGATTGCAGATTCAAACCCGGACAGCATTGTCTGTAGAGAGACCCCTTGAGGGAAGTAGGTTTGTGGCTCCACCATGATCTCGGCATGAACGATGTTCTGTTCCCGGCACTTGAGCAGGTAGTCCCGCATCAGGTGGTAGAAGTCCTCTTCATCACGCAACACAGACGCACCGAGATAGTAAAGATCAAGGAAGCTCTGCAAGTTTTCAAAATCATAGGCTGCTTCAATTTCCTCCACACTGTGGTAGGGCAGTGCCACTGAGTTTTTCTTTGCCAGTTTCAGTAATCGTTCGGGTTGCAGAGAACCATCAATGTGCAGGTGCAACTCACACTTGGGCAAGCCTGTCAGCCACTTTTGCCAGTCTTGTCTGCTTTGCATCTCAACCTCCAAGAATATTCAACTCTCAAAGGGCCAGTGGATCTGCCTGAATCAGTTGAGCAGTCCACGACGAGCCAGATTGCGCATCAAATCGGCAGTACCAAAGGTCCAGGGAGGGCAGTCCGGACTGAGGGCCACCTTGTTGCTGAGCGCACCGAGACGAGGAGTCTTGATGGTCACCCAATCCCCCACCCTATGAGTGAAGCCTCCCCCCGGAGTATCTCGGTCCTTTGTAGGCGCAAACATGGTTCCCAAAAACAGTACCAGGCCATCTGGATACTGATGATGGGAGCCAATCGTTGCCTGGGTCAACTCTTCGGGACTCCGGCTGATCCGGTTCATGGAACTGCTGCCCTCTAAACGGAATCCCTCGGGGCCAACAATTTCCAACTGAACCTCCGCTTGCTTGACATCTTCCAAGCTGAAATTCGCATCAAACAACCGCAGGAACGGACCCAATGAGCAACTAGCGTTGTTGTCCTTGGCCTTGCCCAACAGCAGGGCTGAGCGTCCTTCCACGTCTCGCAGATTGACATCATTGCCCAGCATTGAACCTACAATTTCTGCACGACTATTAATCGCCAGCACCACTTCTGGTTCTGGATTGTTCCAACTGGAAATTGGGTGCAGGCCAACCCAGGCTCCCAAACCAACTGAAGCCATCGGCTGAGCCTTGCTGAAGACTTCTGGATCCGGACCAATGCCGACTTCGAGATACTGTGACCAGAGTTTTCGTTCAACCAGCAATTGTTTCAGTTCTAAAGCAGCCTCTGAGCCTGGTTTGACCTGGGAAAGGTCTGAGCCAATCCGGCTCTGAACTTCTTCTCGAATCCGTTCTGCCTGCTTGGCATCTCCCTTGGCCTGCTCCTCGATGACCCGTTCCAGTAAGCTCTCGGCAAAGGTCACCCCACAGGCCTTGACCGCCTGCAAGTCAACTGGCGCCAATAAACGTGGACGATCAGGATTCACTGTGGGTTCCAGTGAATTTGCCAAAATTTCTACCAACGAGCCCAGGCTAGGCCCCGTAGTCTGAGCCACTGCAGCTACTGGATCAGTCTGTTCCTGCAGATCACGAACAATTGGAAAAGAGGGAGTGATATCAAGCAAGTCCCCATCCCGATAAACTACCACACAAGGCCCAGAGACCTCTGGGTTCCAAACACGGCCGATCAGGCAGGCTTGCTCTGCATCTGTCGGAAGAATGGCTGCGGCTTCCAGTTGCATCGTTTCTCTCAGTTAATGTGAAGTGTGTTTTCAGTTTGTGCTCAAGTCAGCCGGCAGCAGAGCGTCTGGAAAATTCTGGTAACAGACAGGCCGGACAAAACGCCGGATGGCCATGGTGCCGACCGATGTGGCTCCAAAATTGGTGGAAGCTGGATAGGGCCCACCGTGCACGATGCTATTGCAGACTTCCACACCAGTTGGGAAGCCATTAACCAGCAGGCGGCCCGCCTTACGCTCCAGAGTTGGAAGCAGGGCTTGAGCCGCTGGAATGTCTGAACCTTCTAGTTGCAGCGTGCAGGTCAACTGTCCTTCCAAGGCCTCGGCAATTTGTAACATTTCCTCTGGACTTTCTGCTCGAACTATCATGCCCAGCGGTCCAAAGACCTCATGGCCAAGCTCTGGATTCGCCAGCCAATTTGCTGCAGTGGTCTCCAACAAATAGGGACTGCCGCTGCGTTCAAGTCCCTCACTGGTCAACAATGCCGTTACCCCACTGATCCCGCGCATTTGTTGGCAGCCCTGGCGATAGGCATTGGCAATGCCATCAGTCAACATTGTTTGCGCAGTAACACCAGCTAGTGCCTCCTGGCTGGCTTTAACGAAGGCATCTGTGTCGCTACTGGAGAGC
The DNA here is from genome assembly GCA_029245725.1 of SAR324 cluster bacterium. NCBI lineage: Bacteria > Deltaproteobacteria > SAR324 cluster bacterium. The sequence goes on from JAQWOT010000041.1 coordinate 11,221, forward strand.
ACCACTGCAATGCCAGGATTCGTACAGAATTGACCGACTCCCATTGTCAGTGAACCTGCCCAGCCCTGACCAATCGCTTGGGCGCGCTGAGCCAATGCACCTGGCAGCATGAAGACCGGATTGATACTGCCCATCTCGGCAAAGAATGGGATTGGCTCTGGACGTTGCGCACAAAGATCGAAGAGAGCTCGTCCTCCACGTAAAGAACCTGTGAAGCCCACGGCTTTGATGCAGGGATGCTCGACTAGTGTCTGGCCAACATGTCGTGCATTTCCTTGAACCAGGCTGAAGACACCGGCTGGCATCTTTGTAGCCTCAATCACAGCCCGAATCGCATCAGCCACAATTTCACAAGTGCCCGGATGTGCTTCATGTCCTTTGACAACCACAGGACAACCTGCAGCGAGAGCAGAAGCAGTATCACCTCCTGCCGTGGAAAAGGCCAACGGGAAGTTCGAGGCGCCAAAAACTGCTACTGGACCCACCGGACGCTGAACCATCTTTAAGTCAGGCCGTGGGAGAGGCTGGCGATCTGGCAAAGCCTCATCCTGCCGTCGGTCCAGGTAATCCCCATTCAAAATATGCTGAGCGAACAACCTCAGTTGGCCTGTAGTTCGGCCTCGTTCACCCTGAAGTCGGGCTGCAGGCAAGCCGGTTTCACTGGTTCCAATCTCAGTGATGGCATCACCTCGTGTCTCAATTTCATCAGCAATCGCATTGAGTAGTTTGGCTCGTTGCTGCCGGGAAGTTTGAGAAAAAGAGACAAAGGCTGCTTCTGCAGCAACGCATGCCTGATGTACCTGTTCTTCTGTTACTACGCTGAAGGATTGTGGGGCTCCGCTGACTGGTTGCGAAGTGAAGCTGTCCTGACTACGGACCCAGTTACCATTGATCAGGTTGGCGCCTTGTGGAATAAAGCTCATCAGTAGATCTCCAATTGAAAGGAATGACGGAACAGTCTTCTGGTATATCCGTCAGGACAATTAGGCTGAACGACACAGCCAATACAAACAGCGGCACGGTAGCCGACTAAAATCTTGGGAAGCAAAAAGTCTCTCGAATTTCGCTCTGAACAGCAAGGGAAAGTCTCTAGGAGGCAGTTGATCAGAAAAATGTTGTTCAACCGTGTGAGCGGTCAGCTTCTTCCACCAATTTATTGATCTTCTGACGGAAGGTGTCATCCACCGTAAAGTAGTGTCCATCTTCGTCATGCACCGAAACACCTGTACGGTGAAACAGTTGGAGGTGCTTCTGGAAAGCACGGATATCTCGAACCGGACAATCTCTTCCCTGATCATCCTGGATATTGATAGTTTTTAGACTCATGTTACCTCCGGTTACTGAATGAAAATATGAATGATGGGTATTTTTGATTGTATCAGGGTAACTTACCATGTGATCGAACTGGTGAAATCGATTAGCAAGGGCTTCCCAGTCAGTACATTCTATTGATTTATAGCATCATCAAAGATTCACTGAGACAACGCTTAAGACTGGTTCTCTATGCTAGATTCCTATTGTTCTTGAGCCTCACTCTTCTGCTGTTTCCTCCACATTTCTGAGTACTCCCCTCCGAGCTTCAGCAGCTCTTCGTGACGACCTCTTTCCATGATCTCCCCTTGTCGGAGAACAAGGATTTCATCAGCGTCAATGATCGTCGAGAGACGGTGAGCTACAATCAGTGTTGTACGTTCCTTGGAAACCTCACGCAAGGATTCCTGGATTTCCTTCTCCGTGTGAGAATCCAAGGCCGAGGTTGCCTCATCAAAGATCAGAATTCGTGGGCCCTTGAGAATGGTTCTAGCAATCGCAACCCGTTGTTTTTCTCCTCCGGATAGCTTCAGACCACGTTCGCCCACCTCGGTTTCGTAGCCCTTGGGCAAACTCTCCACAAAGCCATGGATCTGGGCCAATTGTGCGGCTTCCTGCACCTGTTCCCAAAGTGCCTCTGGGTTCCCATAGTGAATGTTATAGGCAATCGTGTCGTTGAACAGCACGGTATCCTGAGGGACCACTCCGATCGCTTTGCGCAAGCTCAATTGACTGACATCTCGAATATCTTGCCCATCAATAGTGATTCTCCCCTGATCGACATCATAAAAACGGAACAAGAGTCGTGAAATCGTTGACTTGCCAGAACCACTGGGGCCAACAATAGCGACAGTTTTCCCTGGTGGAACCTGGAGGCTGATATTTTTCAGAATCCCACGTTCCTCACTGTAGCCAAAGGAGACATTCTCGAAGTCAATCTGACCCGGGCCAACGTTCAGTTCCTGGGCATTCGTAACATCTACTACATCCGGCTTGTGCTCCAGCAACTCAAACATCTTGTCCATGTCCACTAGACTGCGTTTGATTTCTCGATAGACCACCCCCAGGAAATTCAGTGGCAGGTAAAGTTGGATCAGGAAGGTGTTGACCATCACAAAGTCACCGATCGTGTTGTCTCCGCTGATCACCCCAGCAGCAGCCATCCACATCACGAGAATTAATCCAACAGCCACAATTGCACCTTGCCCAAGATTCAGTAACGACAAGCTCGTCTGACTGGTCACGGCAGCCTTTTCATAACCAGCTAGTGCCTCATCATAGCGGCGATATTCATGTTCCTCGTTGTTGAAGTACTTGACCGTCTCAAAGTTTAGGAAACTATCAATCGCCTTGGTGTTGGCTTCCGAATCCTTTGCGTTCATTGTTCGTCGAAACTGTAGCCGCCAATCTGTAATGATTTGTGTGAACAGGACATAGGCCACGATCGTACCGGCTGTAGCTGCCGAGAAGCGCCAATCAAACTGCACAAAAAGAATCACCGTGACCATCGTGATCTCGATCAGCGTTGGCAAGATATTGAAGAGGATAAATCGCAGCAGAAATTGTATGCCCCCCACTCCTCGCTCAATCACTCTCGAGAGTCCACCTGTCTGCCGTTCCAGATGAAATTTGAGCGATAGTCGATGAACATGTCGGAAAGTGGACAAGGCAATCTCTCGCTGAGCATGCTGAGACACTCGGACAAAGATGAAGTCTCGAAATTCCACAAAGGCCTGCTGGAGCAAACGGGCACCCCCATAGGCGAGGATCACTCCGAGAGGAAGAACCAGCAGAGCCTCCTCAAGCGACAGTTGATCGACTGCTTCCTTGTAGAGAAACGGTACATAAACCGTCACTACCTTGGCCAGCGCAAGACTCGCCAGCGCTAGAATTACTCGAAATTTGAGATCCAGACGGCCTTGGGGCCAGAGATAGACAACCAAGGACTTCAGGGTTCGCAGGTGATTTTTACGTTCTTCTGAGCCAGTCGGTTCAAAAGAGGAGGTGCTGAATGATTTCATTAGTGAAATTCAATGTTCCCCAACAGAAATTAAGCTCGTAGGGGAGTTTTACGATTAGTTTTTGCTGTTTGAAGACGAGGTTGCCAGTCTGGACTGAATAAGCAGAGAGCCATCCCGATACCGGTCACAAGTAATCCAGCGCTGACTCCTGCAAAAACCACTTGGATCGGCCAGTCCATCCAAACCGCCACAAGGCCCACCAGGGAAATAGTCAGGAAGCGTACAACACCAACACAGATCGGCAGCAACAACCGCCCAGTACCCTGGCTTGCGAAGTAAAACGCCTGACCTGCACCAAAAAACCCGTAGAATGGTCCGGCAATCGCCAAATACAGCACAGCGACCTCATAGGCTGCCTCATCTGCCGTGAACCAATCCAGCCAAAGTTTTGGAATGACTGCCACCATGATACCAATTCCGCCTGTTACCAGAAACGCAATGCTGGCTCCCGCCCAAGCTATGTTGTGGGCTCGCTGAAAATTCTGAGCACCAACGTTTGCCCCAACTCCAGCGGTCAGAGCTGAACCAACTCCAAAGACCAGAGGTGTGAGCATCAACTCCAGTCGACTTCCCAAACCATATCCAGCTAGCGCCGCTGCTCCAAAATGCCCTAAAATTGCCGTAACCACTACCACACTGAAGGCAACGGTGATGTTGTTGATCAGGCCAATTCCACCAACGCGCATGATATCAATGAAAAAAACCAACCTTAGTGGGGACGGTTTCAGTTGAAGAAGACCTTTGCCTAAATAGAGACGACTTGCCAGAAAAAGGGCCATTCCAGCATGGCAGATAATCAAGGCGATTGCCGGACCAATCACTCCCATCCCAGGGAAAGGTCCCCAACCGAGGGTGAATGCACCAGAAAAGAAAATCTGACAGCTGCAGCCAACGATGAACATTCTGGCTAGTGTAAGTGTATCTCCACTCCCTCGGAAGACTGCAGCCAGAATGTAGAGCATCCAAGTAACAATAGAACCACCAAATGTTATTTGGGCATAGCTCACGGCTCCAGTCAGTACTTCACCAGCCCCTCCCATTCCTTGAAAAATCTCTTGTGGGAAGAAACCCAAGGTCAGAACAAAAAGCAATGACATGCTGATACCAATCACCACAGCATGCCAGGCTAGGGCACTCACTTCACTGAGCGCACCTCTCCCAAGCGCTCTGGAAATAGCGGAAGTCACTCCTCCTCCAATTGCTCCAGCTGCCATAAAGACGATCAATGTTTGAAAAGGAAACACCAGGGCCAGACTCGCCAATGCCACAGTTCCCAAATCTGCGACAAACCAGGCATCGAAGAATGTCACTAGGATCGTCATTACGACACCAAGTACATTTGGCCCAGCCAGTTTCCAGAGCATATAGGAGATTGGACCATCCAACAGAAGGGATAGTTGGTGAGAGCTTTTTGGTTGGTTCATTCCGCCTGCATTGTAGATACGTTCTTGGTGTACTCAACAGGCAGAGGAGGGCTACTTTACCAAAAGGAACGATGCTCTAGCTGTCTTCAGAAACAGACTAATCGGAAAAGTTAAGAGGAGAAGTGTAGAGTTAGTTACGTCAGGTTGACTAAAACCTTTCCTGAATTACAAGGGTAAGCATTGTAAGACATCCAAAAATTACTGTTATTAGAATGATTAGCCAGAACATAGACACGAGGGCTTTGTCCAGCACTAACTATTTCAGATAAGTATTTGAATGGATCCAGAGAAATTTGGCAATCTCTGACCAATGAGATTTGCGGGGCTGTCCCAATCTGTTTCCAACTAGGAAGGGATGGATACTTCCCAAGCTAAAGAGTAGGCACCAAAACTAATCAGGAGACCTCCCCTAGCTTGCCTATCTATACCACCTCATGTGTTGACTTGTCGCCTATAACTGCGCATGAGTAGGATGGTGAGCCAGCAGATGATAAAGATCGTGAAGGAAGTCAATAGCCAGAAATACAAATAATATGAGCTCAATGAACCATCTTTACCAATGGAGTAGCCAAAGATAAAGACTCACCAAAATGCTGTGATCATGAGCCACAACTTGATCAACTTACTCGCCTTCATCACTCAATTCTCCTCAAAAAAGTCCAGCAACCTCGGTGAGGCGGGTCATCATCGACAAATATTTCTGTGGATAAGTGTTGCTTCACAAGAACGCATACAAGACCAGGTAGCCAACATAGAGAAACAGCAGTAGTTCCAAGAATGACCAAGTATACTTCTTCATCAAGTTCCTCTTTCAAAAGAATCGAAAGAGCCAACAGCTTTTCATCACATAGGAACTACATTCGTAGATTTTCCAAAAACAAATTTCTTCGGCTTAATTCGGCAAGAGAAAGAGATTAAAGACGGTTTGTACAATCTGTTTGTTCGAGACCTTCCTTTCTTTATCTTTCCCGTAGAGAAACCAGCGCTGCAAGAGTTTGCTCGAGCCAAGCGTGTTTCATTGGGGAACTACAACTAACTATCAAATTTGTAGCAGGCCACGTCTTTCACTTCAACCAACAGCACAAAATTTTTGAATCCTATTGGTGTCTTTCAGCCCTTACAAGCGGAAGCGTGACAAAAAATTCCAAATCAACTCATTAGTCCCAGAGCCTGCAATTTCAAGATCGAACCAAACGTGTTCTCCACCGACAACTTGGTAATGCTGTACTTCGATACCTTCTTGCCCTTCAGCATAAATGAAGGAACGCACCGTCTGTCCACTGCTTATCGTTGTTGCCTCAGCGGGAGAGGATTGAGTCTGGTTGAAATCAACCCAATATTCGATCACACCTTCCGCAGGTACATAACCACTAGAATTCCCTTTTGGAGTAGCCCCATTGTTTGCTGAGTAGTAGGGCAGGATATCGTCTTGGGTCCCATGCAAAGTAATAACGGCAGTTGGCTGAGGTGGCTGACAAAGATCGCCAATGTCTTCTAACATCGTTCCAGAAACGGAACCGACCGCAGCAATTCGCTCTCCCTGGTAGCAAGCAAGACCAAAAGCGAGCATGGCGCCGTTTGAATATCCAACAGCATAAATTCGGTCTTCATCGATTTGGTAGGTCTTGCTCAGATTATCGATTAACGACTCGATGAATCCGAAGTCATCTACCGGACTTTTGTTGGTTGCAGATGGCGGGGATGGGTTCCAGTGGGGAGAACCGTCGAGCAAGGATCCTTGGGGGTAAGCAAGCAAGAAGGTTTGCTCTTCTGCAAGTTGACGAAAATCAGCAGTCAACAAATGGTTTGCGGCAGAACCTCCGTATCCGTGGAAATTCAGTAGTAGCGGAACATCTTGTGTTCCCTCGTAGGACTCTGGCACATAGACCAGTGTTTCCCGGAGGACACCATGGTTCAATTCCAGCCTTGTGGTGCCTGGAATATTGACGCTTGAAGAGTCTTTTAGATCTATCTCTGAAGAATTTTTTGAAACGCTACAGCCCCAGAATTGAAAGCAAAAAAGTGAGATAGTCAGAATTTTGATAAAGTTTGCCTCGAAAAACTGATTTGTAGAGCCTTTCATTCCGTTAGAGTTTTGCATAATTCTCTGAGTAGAGACGCCCCATCCCCGCTCCAAGCACTACCATGCATACATGCGAAGGTCGTAGGATTTGTAGCAGCCAATTTTTCAATCAACATGGCTGTATTTTTTGTGTAAGAGAAATCGTCCATTGCCTGACGAAATGCTTGGCTAGGTCCAAGAATGTCTGACTCTGTGAGTGGAGGATCGCCGATACCTCCCTGTGTGAAAAGGTCACCACACAATAGCGTTTTCGTAGTTTGCTCTGAAAGAAAGCCACAATCCCAGCCATGAGGAAGGTGTGGCGTGTCATGCCATTGTAAAGAATGAAATCCTAGAGGCAGAATTTCACCATCAGCAAGGGCTCTGGGAGGTCGGTCTGCGATATCCTGTACAGAAACCATTGCGGCTACGACACTACAAACAGGCTCAGCTTGGGGTGCCACTGCAAGCCACTCATTCAGGGAACCACATTCATCTGCTTCCACATGGGAAAAAGCAACATAACGGATCTTCTCAACCGGCATTACACTAGCTACCGCCTCTTTCACCAGTGGAAACATTTTTCGCAAACTTGTATGGAACAACAATGGTTCATCATCTCTAACCAGATACTGGTTGAAAGAAAATCTATTCCCTCCACCAAGATCGACAGGAGTGTTAATTCTGTAAATACCGTCGGCGATTTCATAAACATTTGTGCCAGATTCCTGGTTGGTAACGGTCATTATTTATCCAAAAAATTGGTTTCAACTACTTTGCTAAAAACTCTACATCGATGAACATTCAACAAACCACATCTTCATTATTAGTTTATGGAAAAGAAAAAATGATTCGTGGCCATTTAATGCTTTGCTGATTTATTACAGTCTATCGAAATGCTGGCTATGAGATTTTATCCATAGAATAGATCGTATCGGCAATGTTGTACTTGGCATCAACCTCAGCGGCCTCCGGTGACGACATCATTGCTGTGAACATTTCCATATCTGTGACGTTCATCAACCCAACTGCCTTGTGATCATTGATCTTGGCAATCTCCCACTCAGAAACACATTTTTGCATTTCTTTCTCAAATTCACTGACCATGGCTTTGAATTCTTCGAACGAACAATCAAAAGTTGTGATCACACAAATATTCATTACGATTCTCCTCTAATTTTTACGCTGAACAACTACCTCTAAACCCTGAAAAACACCGATTCAACAATCTTTGATTTTCAGAGCTTGGCCTTGATAAATACATCCAACAATACGAGGCATGTTCTTCAGGTAGAAATGCTCAACTGGTTTCATTACAAAACGTTGTGAGCGAATGATGCTTTCGATAGGTCGATTCAACTGACACCCATCCCCAATAAAATTTTGAAATGGATTCATAAATTCCTGCCAACTCGCTACTTTTGGATCAGGAGAAAGACCATGTTCCAAAAAATGAAAACGACCTCCAGGTTTTAGCACCCGCCAAATTTCACTCATTGCTTGCTGTACTGAGGCAATGCTACAAAGAGTGAATGTACTGACAACACAGTCGAAACTCTCACTTTCCATAGGTAAAGATTCTCCTTCCAGTTCGTGCTGACAAATCGGAATATTTATCTGCGCAATCCGACTGGCCGCCTTAGCGTGCATCTTCGGGTTATTGTCCACAGCATGTACCTCTTGAACACTCTCAGGGTAATGCAACAGATTGAGGCCTGTGCCGAACCCGATTTCTAAAACTCGTCCATGCGCCTCTCTTACGCAGTACTTCCTAAGAGGCTCTAACTCGCTGCTGGAAAGTGCCCAATCACAGAGGCAAGGAAACAGATACTGGGAGTACAATTTCTGGAGCATTACGAGTGCTGAAGCTTTTCAAACATGCTGATCCTGAAGACTAAACAGTTTCATTCCCAAGAATCAAAGACTAGCTTGGGCATAGGTGGGGGTGGTGCCTTCAAATCCATACCATGAAACTCTGCCGCTTTTTGTTTCATTTCCTCAGGCATGGATTCCATCATCTTTGCCCAACTAGCCAGCGGATCCCTGCCCTCTAGAGTAATGATGACAAAGTCACCGCCTGGGGTTTCCTGCAGAAAAGATCTCTCGTGCACTCCTACCTCATCCCGGACTCGGACAGTTTCAGCCCGACCAGGGCCATTAAAGCCTTCATCCAGAAACTTTTGCCACTCCTCTTTTTTGCCCGGTAAGATCGGTAATGCCATTGCTATCATCACCATTTTGAAACTCCATGATTTTTGACTTCAATGCATGAAGCGAATCTCGCTTAAGTAAGCCGCTAAGCAGAACATAGTGGCTTTGCCATTCCGTTGTTATCAACCAATTGGTAGTCTTCAGTCAAGACCTAATCTCGCCTTGAATCCTTAAATCACCGAAGAACCTCTTTCCAAAAAGAGTGCTTGGTTTCGACTTCCGCTTTGTGACTAATTCGGATAACTATTCGCAGTTCTTTCAAATTTCTTGAATTCAATTTTAGGAGTGCAAGCCATGAAACTAGTACGCTATGGGGCCAAGGGTAAGGAACTACCCGGTATTATTGATAGTGATGGTAATCTACGATCTCTCGCAGGTCTGGTCAACGAGGGGAGTGAGCAATTCCTCTCAGACAAGGGCCTTGCCGAACTGGGTCGCATGAATCTTAGCAAACTCCCGCTGGTTCCTGGCAAGCCTCGGTTTGGTTGTCCTGTTGCTAGTGTCAGTAAATTTGTGGCAATTGGCCTGAACTATACGGATCACGCCAAGGAGACCAACTCTCCAATTCCCAAAGAGCCAATCATCTTTATGAAAGCTCTAAACTGTCTTCAGGGGCCAAACGATAACGTGATGCTCCCTCGAGGATCGGTCAAGACTGACTGGGAGGTCGAATTGGGGATCGTGATCAGCAAAAAAACTCGCTATGTCACCAAGGGAAACGCCTTGGATCATGTTGCGGGCTATGTACTGGTCAATGATGTTAGTGAGCGCGAATTTCAGGCGGAGCGTGGTCCTCAATGGGACAAGGGAAAAGGCTGCGACACCTTTGGTCCAGTTGGACCCTATCTAGTGACTCGTGATGAGGTAAAAGACCCTCAAAATCTGGAGCTTTGGCTAGACGTCAACGGCAAGCGGATGCAGACGGGCAACACCAGGACGATGATCTTTCCTGTGAAGGAAATCATCAGCTATGTCAGCGAATTCATGACCTTGTTTGCCGGTGATATCATCACTACCGGCACGCCTCCTGGAGTTGGTTCTGGCATGAAGCCTCAGGTTTTCCTAAAGGCAGGTGATGTGATGACCCTCGGCATCAGTGGCTTGGGAGAGCAGCGGCAGACGGTCGTTCCCTTCAAGCTATAGGGCTGTCTTTTGGGTTGACCAACACCAAAGAAAACAGTTTTGATCAACATTATAGTGATACAGTCTTTGATACATGACTAATGATGATGGCAATTTCAATGCGGGTTGGGTCACATTTATGGGTTAATGACAAAGACTGTGGACTTGTCAATTAGATTAATAGTTGCGCGTCAAACCATTTAACAATTGATTGTAAACACTGTCTTCAAGGATGGTGAGCATCTCTTGACCAATTGCTGTTTCACTGAGCTTAGTTTTTACGGCTTCAGGCGTACTCGGAAATTCATCATTCCCTGAGGCATGATCCTTAATCCCCCGATACTCCACCAACAGGTTCATCAGAAATTCTATGCTCGCACAAGACGGATCAATACAAGTGCCAGTAATAACACCATTGACTGCCTCAGTATTTTCGGGATGGCGATACCAGGGGTACTCACCAGCCATTGCTTCCCAGGTCAATCGTGTAAGAGTGCTCTGGTTCCAATTGCATCCTGCTGAAGTTTCTTCTCCACAACCTGTTGAGCTAGCCGAAAACTGATCTGGATAAGCACTTGTGTAGCCGTAGTGATGCCAAAGGTGGATTGCTTCTTCCAGCAATACTTCTTCAACTCCATTTACTCCTGCATCACCCGAAGCCGCGGACAACCATGAGTGCTTTACGCCCATGTCTTTTCCTAAGTATTCACCCAGGGCACTAATGATTTCTCCTTCCAATGCTTCATTTGAAGAACTCATCATGTTCATCCACGTTCCTGTTGAGCGAGTCTGAAGCAAATTGACGACACCAGTGTCATCGAGGTAACCATCTTGGTTATTATCTAAGATTTCAGCAAGCAAATCCGCTTGTCGTTGTGTCAGTGCTGTTATATCCAATCCAGCAGGAGATGAGTCGTTACTGTTGGCGACCAATACCCCCCCAACTAGTGAACATTTCTGATAGTTGTACTGATTAAGAAGATTGACAGCCTCTGTACCAATTTCTTGGCTGAGCGAAGAGCAATCCAAAACTATTGGTCGGGTAATTTCATTTCCTGTGCTACCTGCCAATTCACTGTTAGGCCCTTCTTCGGCAGACTGGCTGGAGTCACCGTCAGAATCGCTGGTTGAGTCAGTTAATCCAGCCACTGGACTCAATTCTGTCAACACACTGTTACCACTAGCATCTTCACCGTACATGACATATTGGAAAGTGACAGGTTCACCAAATTCATCCGCCAACTCTAGTAGTTCTAGCGTGAACTCTGGCTTTTGAGTCACCTCAACTACTTCGCTTATTTCAAACCACTCTTCACCAGTTTCAAGATCATTTAAGTTAAAAGCGTAGGTGAAGAATTGAATCTTATCCTTGGGTTTTAAAATTTTTGTTGTTTTATCGATTAGGATATATCCTTCTTCGTCATTATCATCCCTGAACTGTAGTTTGTAGGTTTGGATGCCATATTGGGTGACCGCACTGTTCTCATCAACTACCAATCGAAGCAACGCGTAGTCAGCAGGAAAATTATAACCCAACGCTTCATAGTTCTTTTCTGAGTCATAGTAATCAATCTCCCCAACATATACACTATAAGTCTGCCTATCTTCTTGGTACTGATCTTCAAAGGAGAGGGGCATGAAGATTGATTTATCAGCGTTCACTTTGATGGTATACCAGCGCTGGTCCCACTCTGGAGTGAAGTATTGGCCTTCTACCTGAGTCGGATAAGCATTCAGCTCCGCAATTACAGAAAAGTAAGTTCCTTCCTCATACTCTTCCGCAATCCCATAGATGGTTCTCACCAAGCTGAGATTGGGGTCTTGAAAAGTTGCCAATGCCCCTTCTGTTGCACCACTCACACAACTTCGGGCATTTCGATTGGTTTTCACTTTAACCGTATTGCGCCGATCTCCGATCAGGAAGGGCAGGTATCGTACTGCCCGATTACCTCTCTCTGTAGAGAGTCCATCCTCACAATGTATAGATGAGTCTTCTTGTATGGCTGTCTCTTCTTCTGAAGCGGCATCTTCTTCTTCAGTCCAACTGGTGTCCCATTCTTCATCCC
>JAQWOT010000042.1 GCA_029245725.1 SAR324 cluster bacterium
CTAATTTATTAATTATGGGCAATATGAATCACTGTTATTCGATCTTTCTTGTTTTTTTTTGATCCTAAGTGTATAAAATTTCTCTACCTGCTGGACCATTTCAACAGAATACTGCTCAATGAGTAGTTTTCTAATCACGCAGATTGCAAGGGTCCTCACGCCGTTTAATCTGTCCACCTCGCTGAATCGTCCCCTAAAACGCATCAGTTCCTGTGGAATAAGATCTACTGTTCGAGGGCAAGGGTAATCTGTTTTGGGTTGGTGCTTCTGGAGTTACTGGGCTAAGCCAAGTAGCGTTTCCCAACCCGTTTCGCGGGTTTTCTAAGGAAGGACTTGCTGTACGGGAAAGGCAACAAGGACCGGGTTCCGATTGCAACAAGCTTTAGAGTTTGAAGGTAGTTGGTAAGGGGCAGGTGGGCTTGGCATCCCATGTGGGATGCTTCATGTTGTGGGATTCAGGCCTGGAGTCACTCAACAAATGGACGCAACAGGTCGTCTTTCGAGAGAAATAAACGTGAATATATACGTGGGAAATCTAGCTTATAGTGTCACCGAAGAACAATTGCGCGAAGCTTTTGGGGAATTTGGTGAAGTAGACAAAGTCTCGATTATCATGGATCGCATGACCAACCGTTCCAAAGGATTTGGTTTCGTGGAAATGCAGGATGATTCTGAGGCTGAAGCTGCCATTCGGGGACTCAACGAGCAACCCATTAATGGACGTGCTGTCAGGGTAAATGAGGCTCGACCTCGTGAAGAGCGCCCAAGACGTCCAGCGCCACCGCGCTGAAACTTGCGGCTTGGAAGCCGCATCGCGATCCCCCTTTCACAGTGTATCGTCAGACTTTTGAAGATACACTGTCTCTCCCGCCGATTTATCTCCTCCCAGTGGATTGTGAAGAAACATGCTGTCCTTCTCAGAGATCTTAAATTTGCTTGGCCTGCATCAACGATCTCAACTCTGAAAATTGCTAATCTAAATATTCCTGAAAACAGCAGAACTCTCATTCAAGGACCAAGCGGTTCTGGAAAAACAACCCTCTTATCCCTGTTAGCAGGGATTCTATTACCCACTTCAGGGCAAACGGTTGTCCTCAGTGAAGACCTGACGAGATTAAACAGCAAAAGGAGAGATGCCTTTCGAGTGGACCACATTGGTTTTCTTTTCCAGCAGTTCAATCTGATTCCTTACCTCAATCTTATCGAAAATGTTCTACTCCCCTGTAGATTCAGCAGAGTACGCTATCAGAATGCAGGAAGTGATGAGGCTGGTTTAAAAGATGAGGCTTGCCGCTTACTCAACCTCCTAGGGTTGGAACCCGAAAAATTTTCTCATCTGACGACTCAGAAACTAAGTGTAGGCCAACAACAAAGAGTTGCTGCAGCTCGAGCACTTGTAGGAAATCCAAAACTGATTTTGGCAGATGAACCAACTTCAGCACTTGACCCTGAAAATCGATTAGCTTTTTTGGAATTAATATTTAAAGAGTGCTCAAAAAACCAAACTACCTTGATCATGGTCAGTCACGATACGTCTCTATCGGCTCAATTTGATCAAGTCATTGACCTAGATGTTTTGAATCAAGCGAACAGGTTCTGAATTGGATTTTTCAGCAGAGAGAACTGAACATGCTGTTTAAATTAGCTTGGTTGAGCATCTTGAACAGAAGGGGCACAGCCTTTTTAACGATTTTTTCCATAGCCGTCAGTGTGGCGCTTTTGCTCGGTATCGAACAACTTAGAGAGAGCATGCGCAATAGCTTTTTACAGACGGTATCAGGAATCGATCTGGTAGTTGGGGCTCGCGGCGATGCAATTCCGATATTGTTGTATTCAGTTTTCCGACTTGGTGAGGCAACGAATAATTTGCGATGGCAAAGTTATCTTGAGTGGACTGGAGATGAAAGAGTTGAGTGGGCTATACCGATATCACTCGGAGATTCCCACAAAGGGTATAGAGTTTTGGGTACCACTACAGACTATTGGAAGCATTACAAATACGGTCATAATCGTAAAATAGAACTCGAGGCGGGCAAGTTTTTTGATGGGCTTTATGACGCAGTCATTGGGTCTGTGGTTGCTGAGAAACTAGGGTATCAACTGAATCAACAAATTGTCATCGCACATGGAGCAGGCAGCGCTGCTCTTTTTAAACACGATGACCAACCATTTCGAGTAGTTGGTATTTTAAAACCAACTGGAACGCCAGTTGACCAGACCATCCATGTAAGCCTGGAGGCGATTGAAGCAATTCACATTGGCTGGGAAGATGGATTTCCTTCAACAGAAACTGACAACCCAGAGACAATTAAATTATCTGATCTTCAACCAAAGAGCATCACAGCATTTTTAGTCAGGCTTACCTCCAAAATGCACACTTTTAGATTACAGGGAGAAATCAACGCCTATGAGAAGGAACCTCTTTCCGCAATTTTGCCTGGTGTTACGATGCAAAAGCTTTGGCAAATTATGGGAATTTTTGAGAAAACTTTGATGGCAGTTAGTGCAATTGTGATTCTATCCAGTTTGACGAGCTTAATCAGCCTTCTGCTGGCAACAATGAACGAGCGTAGAAGGGAAATGGCTATCTTACGTTCAGTTGGTGCAGGCCCATTAACTGTTTTCTATCTATTGTGGATCGAAGCTACAATACTCTGTTTTGTAGGAGTTTGTCTAGGATTTGTCTTTCAGTACATTGGATTGATTGCTGTAAGCTCTATTGTACAAGATCAACTGGGCTTACAGATTCTTCTTGAATGGCCAGGGACGAAAGAATTCTTATTTGTTTTATTGATCATGACTTGTGGTATGTTAATGAGCTTTTTCCCTGCTTGGCGGGCTTACATGAATTCCCTGCATGATGGCTTACTGCCTAAAGCGTGATTAGAGAATTGATGAAATGTCAATATGTCGCTCCCTGTTTCTTCGAAGATTGATTTTGTTCTTAATGATCTCAACATTTACAGGATCAGTTTGCTTCGGTTTTGATATAAAAAAATTATTGTTTGAATATCTAGTTAAACCTAATGCGCCCATCATAGAAGTTTCTTGGCGCGATTTAGTTCAGTATGACTATCATCGGAAAATCATTCCACCAAGACTGCAATCTATTGAGGGGAAACTAATTAGGGTACCAGGATATGTGGTGCCTTTGCTGGGGGATTTTGGCGGAGATTTTGAGAGTTTAGAAGAATTTCTTCTGGTTCCCGTATATGGCATGTGTATCCATGTTCCACCACCACCGCCCAACCAAGTCATTTATGTGAAAATGAATGAACCTGTGGAAGTAGAAAAATTATTTGATGCAGTTTGGGTCACTGGTCAATTGCAAATTGATGTAAGTGAATTGCCAAATACCGAAAACCTGAACTATGCACCAGAAGGAGGATTTTTTCTGACAGGGATTGAAGTAGAGGTTTATGAGCGTGATGTTAGCAACTAAGTCTCAAAACTATAGATATTGTTAGTAAACTTGGTTGAGGTTCAACTTGGATTCAGCAGCTAAACTTAATATTGAAATTAGGCCGATTAAATCCAACGAACACCAGCAACTTATTGATTTGTGGCTTGAATGCGGACTTACACGGTCATGGAATAAACCTGAAGAAGATATACGGCGCAAAATGCAGGTACAATCTGAACTATTGCTTGGTGCTTTCCAAAGTGGTCAGCTAGTTGGCAGCATTATGGCAGGTTACGATGGTCATCGTGGGTGGATGAATTACGTGGGTGTCTTACCTGCTTTCCAGCGTAAAGGGATTGGGAAAAAATTAGTTGAGATGGCTGAAGAAGGCCTCAAACAACTTGGTTGTCCAAAGGTGAATCTGCAGCTT
>JAQWOT010000043.1 GCA_029245725.1 SAR324 cluster bacterium
TTGCCAGATGCCAGTAGTTCTCCCGTATAAAGCACCATGGCCAGCAAAGCCTCTTGCTTGCTTCCCTCGAGGCTGTGGGCGATCATCATAATCTCGGGCCCGTAAAACGATTTCAATCTCTCGATCAGCAGTCAAATTGCCCAGATCCACTTTGCATGAAAAAGGTGTGAATCCCCCACGATGTCGAGCCACTTCCTCACCATTGACCCAAACAGTAGACTCATAATCCACAGCCTGAAAGTGAACCAGGACTTGGTCTGTCTTCCATTCTGTTGGAACCTTGACACGCTTCCGATACCAGACACAGATCAAGTGATCTTTATTCTCAATCCCAGACAGTTTGGATTCAGGGCAAAAGGGGACCTGAATTGTTTGGGCCAATGATCTGGTCAGCAGTCCACGTTGGAGTCCGCTGTCGCCTTGATCCACTCCAAATTCCCAAGGACCATTCAGGCAGAGCCAGTCCTTGCGCTGCATTTGTGGGCGTGGATACTCGTTGCGGAGAATGTTGCTCATGTTTAACCTTGGTAGCGATAGCGAAGGACGTTGAAAGACAAAAGTGGGAGTGAAACAGTTGATTGGGTTTGATTTACCTTGGGTGGTTCCAGCAACTGGGGAACCACACGATCAGGTTGCTGCGCGGTATTTGTCAGGTAGCGATCTGGGCCTGTTAAACAGATATGTTCCAATCCACTGAGCTCAGAGAAATTTTCCAGTGAGATTTCCGCATGCAGTGCCTGGTCTGGGTGCTTGTTAACACAGAAGACGGAGATTTCCTGCAGCTCTTCATTGAGAACCACCGAAGTGTCCAGATAGGAGGCCTGGTCACGAATCGTACAATCATATGTTGGTGAAGCAACCTGAGCTTGAAGCGCAGTGCCCCGACCATATTTGGAAGCCAAGTAATATGGATAGAAGATAGTTTGTTTCCAGACAGCGCCGCCCTTTTCAGTAGAAATAGGAGCAATGACATTGACGAGCTGGGCCATGCAAGCAATTTTGACAATGTCTGCATTACGGATAAAGGAGTTGATCACCGTGCCCACAAGTAGGGCATCCTCCAGATTATAGGGGTCTTCAAACAGGTGTGGAGCTTCAGGCCAGTTCCAGGCCTTTAGGAGTTCGTGGTCCCTCTTGTTAGTGTGATACCATGGGTTCCATTCGTCAAAGCAGATGTAGACATCATTCTTTGCTCGTTTCTTGGCCTTGATGTACCGGATGACGCTGCGGACAGTGCTGATGTATTCATCCAGTTCATAGTGGCTAGCAAGATAACTTAGAGTGTCCTTGGGATAGTTATTCCAGTACTTGTGCAGCGAGATGTAGTCAACGGATTCATAGCTTTGATCAAGCACCTCTGCTTCCCATTCAGGATAGGTCGCCATCTTGTCATTGGAACTGCCACAGACGATGAGTTCCAAGTCTTCATCAAATTTCAGATAGGTCTTGGCAGTCTCGTTTGCCAAACGGCCATATTCGTAGGCTGTTTTGTGCCCTACCTGCCAGGGACCATCCATCTCGTTGCCCAAACACCACATCCGAATATTGAATGGTTCTGGATAGCCGTGTTGTTTACGCAAGTCTCCCCAAGCAGCGCCAGAATTGTCATTGCAGTACTCCAGTAGATTGCGAGCGTCTTCAATCCCTCTCGATCCAAGATTGATCGCCATCATATAGGCGGTGTTGGCCTGTTGACACCAGTCATGAAATTCAGCGATGCCAAACTGGTTGGTCTCGATTGTTCTCCAAGCTAGATCCAGGCGCTTGGGTCTCAATTCACGGGGACCAACGCTGTCTTCCCATTTGAAGGCAGAAACGTAGTTCCCTCCAGGATAGCGAATGACAGGAACCTGTAGGTCTCGAATAATGTCCAGAACATCTGTTCGAAAACCTTGCTCATTGCTGGAAGGGTGACCTGGTTCATAAATTCCTTCGTAAATCGCCCGGCCGAGGTGCTCCAGAAATGAGCCGTAAATACGATTATCGATTGGAGCAATCTGGAATTTTGCATTCGTGGTGATGGATGCTTTCATAGTTGGTAATCACTCTGGGAAATGAGAAACACAGTCAAAGCCTGAAAAGAAGAGGGCGTATTTGCACGAGAAATTAATCTGACAACAGATAAATTAGTCGATTGTACTTCGATCAAACTTTATCAAGAGATTGGGGGCCATAAAATTTGTTCTGGCAGAGCCATTGCCTCAGGCTGCGTGATTCTCAAGAGAACTTATCCCTTGATTCCAGAGGTCATCATCAAGGCGTTGGTCACTTTCTTTTGGAAGACCAAGTAGGCTGCAGCGACGGGGAAACCTGCCAGAACAGCTAGAGCCATTTCTCTTGCGTAGCGGACTCCAAAAGCGTCTTGTACGCTGGAGATCGCAATTGTCACAGTAAATTTTTCTTCCTGGGTAGTCATGATGAAAGGCCACCAGAATTGATTCCATGCTCCGATGTAGGTCACAATCGCCAGAGCAGCAGTGATTCCAAAACTCATTGGGAAATATAGGTTCAGCAGTAGATTGTGTTCTTTCGCGCCATCAAGAATAGCAGCCTCTCGTAATTCTCTGGGAACTGCGTCAAAGAATTGTTTAAAGACTACCACACAAACTGGTGAGATGATTTGTGGCAAGATGATGCCAGCCCAGGTGTTGATTAGGTTGAAATCTGCGATGAGAACGAACAAGGCAATGACCAGAGCAGTCGTAGGCACCATGATACTGGCGAGTACCATCCACCAGAGGACGCGCTTTCCTGGGAAGTTTAATTGAGATAGTGCATAGCCGCACATCATGCTGATGATGATCACCAACAACGTAATCAGGATGGAGGTGCCTAGAGAATTGATGTACCAAGTGAGGATATTGCTTTCCTTGAAGACTCGCACATATTCAATGAGAGTCATGCTAGTTGGAACAATTTCTGTGTTTTTTGATGTGACGTCTACTTCGTGTTTGATAGAGGTGGCGATAGCCCAATAAACTGGAAATATCCAAGTGATCGCAAAGATTGCAGTAAGCAGGGAAAGAAGAATATTTGGGATGCGCTGACTCATATAAACCTCTTAGTCTTCCTGCTTTTTAAGGACCTGATACTGAAGTATCGAAGTCATCAGGATGATACCGAAAAGTACAAGAGAGATTGCAGCTGCGTACCCACCATCGTTGTTTTGGAAGGCCTTGTTGTAAACCAATTGGAGAACGACCAGGGTCGAATTGAAGGGCCCTCCTCCTGTAAGCAGATACATTTGATCGAAGATCTTCATCTGAAAGATCAACTGTAGAGTCAGTACCAAGGCAGTAACGGGCCAGATCAGTGGCCAGGTGATGTAACGAAACTGTTTGATACGGGAGGCTCCTTCCATCTCGGAAGCCTCGTAGATTTCTGGATTGATATTGCGGAGTCCTGCGATGAACAGAACAATGTTGAAGCCGATCGTCCACCAGATTGTGATGAAGGCGACCATGGGCATAGCCCAGTATCTGGAAGTGAAAAAGTTGATTCTTTTTGTGTCAAAAGCATCGAGGATCTCTTGAATAATTCCAAATTGCTTAGACAACAACCACGTCCACATTTCAGTGACAACAGTGACGGGTAAGATGTGTGGAATGAAGAAACATGCGAGAATGACTGCCTGAAAAATTGGCCGATGACGAATTACCATCATCGCAAACATCAATCCCAGTAGTGTGTTAGGAACAACTGTCCAGAGTACAAAAACACCTGTGTTACTCAGCGCCTTCCAAAACAGTTTGTCGTTGATCAGCTTGCTGTAGTTTTCTAGGCCAATCCACTCACCTGTGCCGACGAGAGGGGCTTTTTGGAAACTTAGAGTGATCTGGTAGATGGTTGGATAGATTAGGAATAGAGTGTAGGCCAAGATGAATGGTGCAATGAGCACCAAAGCGTACACAATTTCTTCTCGTTTATATTTCATAATGAATTCTGGAAACGGTGCCCGAAGGCACCGTAAGATTGAATGTTATTCGATCTGTGGTTCCAGAGTCTCCTTCATCATTTCAATGGCTTCTTCGGACTCCAACTGACCATTGACCGAAGGCAAGATGAAATTTTGTATAGCATCATAAACAGGCGAGGCTACCCCAGCGATCTTCGACTTGGGATCGAATGCCGCGTTTTCTGCCAAGACGGCATAAGTCGCATTAGGTTCCATCTTCTTATACTCAGCACTGTCTACAATTGGCTTGTAGCCAGGGATATGACCAGCCGTTGCCCAGAATAGACTGTTCTGATTCATCCAAGAGATTACCTTTAGGACAGCTTGGAGTTTCTCCTGGGAGATTGGCTTTCGGTCACTATGAGGGACCGCAAAAGCATGAGAATCTGCCCAGGTTGCGGGCTTATCGTACATAACTGGAATTCGTACAGCACCCCACTCAAAGCCAAGCTTGTCGTTCTTGGAAAGATCCGTAAAGGTTGGAACTTCCCAAACTCCGTTAAAGTGCATGGCAGCTTTGCCGGAAGTGAAGAGTGCAATCGCATCAGGGTAGGCAGTCTCACTAGAAATCAATTCTTCACCAACCCATGATGTAATCTGCGCAGTTACGTTGGCGCAGTTGTCTGCTGGACAGACAGATTTACCAGATATGAACTGGGCTCCGTTGATCTGATTTAACATGGAGTACCACAGTCTCCAAACTGTACCACCATCAGCAGTCGCTAAACTGGCTCCATATTCTGCCCCATTGTCCTTCAGCTTTCTCAACCCAGCCGTGAAATTCGCTACTCCATCCAAATTTGGGAGGCCGTTGCTATTAAGGAGTCCGGCTTTGCCTAGTAAATCCTTATTGTAGTAGAGAACCATCGCATGGATATCAAGGGGGACACCGTATGTTTTGCCGTCAACATTTGCTGCCTCCCAGTTGGCTGGGAAATACTTGTCTGGACCAAGCCCAACACTAGAGAGCTCCGCTGCGCTGAAGGGTCTCAAGATTCCTGTAGGTACTGCTAGTGGAAAGCGAGAAAGGTGGTAGGTCATGATGTCGGGTTGCTCTCCGACAGCAGCCGAGGTTTGGATCTTTGTATAAAAGGGAACTCCCCATTGCAGTGTTGATGCGTTGATCTTGACGTCTGACTGCGAAGTGTTGAATTGCTCAATGAGTGACTTCATTCGCACACCATCGCCACCACCTAAGAAGTCCCACCAAGTCACCTCAGTGGTTGCCATCGCCTGCATTGGTAGAGAGAGTAGAATGGAAGAAGCCAGAGCTAATAAACCTTTTTTCATGTGATAATCCCTGAATGGAGTTATGCCTTAAGCTCGGATTGAAAAAATCGATTCGAACGGATTACCGCCTACATAGAGCCTCCTGTTGATTTGAGTTAATTGAACGCCAACCGGTGCTTCATATCCGTTGACCATTCAAGACGATAGTTCAAGACACGCCCAGAAGCTGAAGGTTGGTCAAGATATCGTTGAAGTTCCGTCACTGAATCTTGAATGATGGAACGTAATGGGATCGCCATGGTATGAATTTCAAGATTGGGATCATTGGTGATCGGTAGTCCATCAAAACTCACTAGAACATGTCGATCACGTAATTCTTTACCAAAGGCGATCATGGCGCTGTGCAATCCAATAGCAGTCCAATCATTTGCTGTAATCAAACCCCGCTTGGTAGTAATCTGATCATTCTTCAAGATCTCCTGTCCGGCACTAAGCCCGCCCGTGTAGTTCATGCGACAGGGGAAATGTTCCAGATCATGACCATGCTCCTCACAAAAATTCTTTGCTCCAAGATAACGGTCTCTAGAAGCTGGAATATGATTGGGACCAACAAAGCAGAAAGACTTGACGCCTAGTGAATACAGATAATTAGCTGCTTGATAGCCGGCATCGAAATTATCCACTTGTAGGATGCTGACTTGGGAACCTGGTTGTGGCTTAGCGTCTAAAAAAATGCCTAAAATCGGAGGCCCTCCCAACCGTTGAGTTGAGATTACTTCATTGCCGGCCATCCCCATTATGATGAGAGCATCCTCTTCTTCGGGTAGCTTGGTATTCTTGTCAATACGCTCAATCACAGAGCGAATTCCTTCATGCTGAAGCGCACCCTGTAGCTGTTCCAATAGCATCGAATAGAAAGGGTCGTTACCAAGCTTCAGTTGCCGATCCACCAAGATTCCGACGGTGGTTAAACGGTCTTTTCGTAGATCTACAGCGTAGTTCCCACTCCCTCGCTGTCGGGTAACAAGTTGCTCACTCTCTAAGCGATCTAACACTTGCCGAATTCTTGCCCGGCTAACTCCTAGATTTACCGCTAAGCTACGTTCACTCGGTAATCGTTGACCAGGATGACGGGTGATCATTTCTTTGATAGTGAGTGCTAACTCGTCCTGCTTCACTAACATGGGCTCTCATACATAGCTGCGGTACGATATTTTTCTGGCGGATCAGATTTATTGATATTCGATGCGTGACAGCCAATGTTTGCCCAATTTCGACCAAAAATAACCAATTATCTTCTCCGTAGTCAAGAATGAAATGAGTTTCTTTAAAAAAAACAGATAAATGATTTTATTAAATAAATTTATCGATCTGTTTTGCAATTATAATTATTATTTATTGATTTATCGATAAATAAAGTAAACCAATTTTAAACCAAATTATGATATTGGTTTTTGTTGGATGAACTGCGCTGAGAACGTGATCTCACTTTGAAGGCAATGTCGTGGGAGTGGTAAGTGTGGACAAAGAAAAAACTTCACCAAATATCAAACAGTGGTGGTTCAGTCTGTTCCAACTCTTGCCAGTCCAGATCTAAGCCCAGACCAGTTTTGGAACTACTAGATACTTTGCCGCTTGGATTAACTTGGAGAGGTTGACTGGAAGGAATGAGGAAGTCCTGCTGGGGTACCGCGATTTCAAAATACTCACCACAGCCAGTACCTAGGCCAACTTGTAGAGTCGCAGCTGTTGAAATAGGACTTCCCCAGGCTACTAATTCTAAACCCAAACCTAGAGCAGTAGTGATGTTTGTGATCTTCAATAGTGGAGTAATTCCACCACTCATTGCAAGGTCAACGCGCGCTGTGTTCCAACAGCCTGTAGGAAGCATCACGGCAAGTTCCTCTGGTTCAACCACACTCAAGCCAGCTGGAAGGATCTGAAGCTCAGTTGACTGGCAGAGCTTTCGATAATCTGAGTAGTTTCGATCTGGCAATGGAGCTTCCAGCCAAATAAAGCCAGCTCCCTGCATGTGTTCGGCAACTTGGAGAGCCCCTGGCAGATCGTAGCCACACTCTGCATCAAACATGAATCCGAATTGCTGCTCCTGGAACTCCCGAGCGATTGTTTTGATCAGTTTTATGTCTGGATCAGGAACACACTCATTATGAAACTTGAAAGTAGTAAGGCCTAGCTGAGCAAGTTGACGGATGAACTCCACGTTTGCAGTTGGATTTTCAAGAACAGGAATACTCGCATAGGCTTGTAGAACGTCACGTTTTCCACCAAGTAGGCTTGATAAAGGCAGATCATTTTGCTTTGCTCGCAGATCCCACATCGCAATATCCAGGGTCGCAATTGCACTGTTGTGGATATACGGACGACGCTCTGCCATCCACAGCCAGTTTTCTTCAACCCGAAGTCCATCTTTTCCAAGCAAACCCCTGAGCAATGGTTTCATGCTATACGCGATGCTCAGATCAATATCTCGTTCGCTACAACTGCTGACCGCACCGATCCCGGTTTGTCCATCTTTTGTTTCGAGACGAACGAGCGTGTCTGTGTTGGTCATCTCTGGCATCCAGGCAGACCAAGAATATTCTTTGGAGCCATATTGGATAGCATAGACTCGAATACGCTCAATCAAAGAAGTAGAAAATTCCAGTTGCTTCTGAAGTGTCTCTGTCACTTGTACCTACAAAAATAGTTGAAAAGTGATGGTAGTGTTCCACTCTCTAAAGGTTTGCCTGAAAGAAAACTAGTGTTTTCTCCCCCGACTCTCCTCTGCGTTTAGCAAGAATTCTAGTAAATAGGTGGGTAGATCCAAAACATGATCCAACCCCCCTAGAGGAGAGCTGCCATGAGAAATCCAATTATCAGAAATACCGCGCTGTTCCTAATGACTGGTGCGATGGAAGATCATCAGCGAAAGTTAGCCAAGAAAGTAGAAATCAAAAGGCTAGAGGAAGAAAAGGCAAAGAATGAGGAGAGCTACGGGTGGCAGTTGAGTGGGCCCACTTTCACCAGAGAGCGAGATCTAGTGAGCCAGATCCTAAAAGAATTTTCAGTTGGTGTGAAACCAGCCCACTGATTCAAAGTAGAAATGCCAACACCAGTGGATGGTTTTCTTCGCTGGCGCTAATGATGGAGCGTTAAACTTTTAAAAATAAATGATCTCTTGAAAACCAAGTTGGTAATCAATCCTTTCCACGATCCGGTCTGACTCATCTAAGTTCCTATCTTGATTTCTACAGACCAAATCCCAAGGGAAATCCTGCAATTTTAAGAACTTGCGAACACCCCACCCCGCATTGAGGATTCAATTTTCATGGGCATTTCCGTCGCAGCTTGCGCCCGGATCTCAGCAATACGCTGTTGTGCTGCCGTTGCGGTCTCTTCGCTATCGTAGGTAGTGATTACTGCAAAGCTCAATTCTCCCGTCTGCACCATCTTGACAGAAGATGCTCCCATGGACATCACCAGGGGGACATACTTCTCACGCGCTAAAGTTTTCGTTCCATCGCTCTATTCCGTTATATTCCGAAGTGAAATTGTAACGTAGGATATAATGCTTCTCTTCTCCGTATAAGTGTTCTCAGAATAAACCATCAGGATCAACATTCAGATAGCCTTGATTCATTTTCTAGATCAGGGGTCCACCCCCTTCCAGAGAACTCCTCTTGCTGATCATGAGACCTTTACAAGCTGACTATCAAGAAGACTTCTTCCTGCCATTGAGTCAATAGAAATTAAGTTTCTTCGGCAAATGAGCTGTTACTTTTTGGTAAAGCCGCACTTTGGAAAAAGTCTTACCGGATGCTTTTTCATAAAGCCAGAAGGATCCTCAGAAAATACATACCGGATGCTTTAAAATTTTTTGCTAGATTTGACACTCGTCAATTAAATCCATTCTTCCAGCCCATATAATGATCTCAAAGCAAGACTCCAGAGCTTGCATTTCCTGCAACTGAATCCAAGGAGGTCCAAATGACGAGCTTCAACCAGTTGGGCAAATTGATGGTTGTGATGGGAATTCTGTTTGTCTTGGGAGCTGGTTTTGTGCTTTACAAGATTCAGGATGGGTATGATTCGCTACAAGCCTTCAGTGCTGCTCAAAATGTTGTCTTGAAGTACAACGAGCAGGGAAAATTGCTGGATCGTGGAAAGCCTGAAGTAGCCCAGAAGATCTTGCGTCTTTTTACTGAGGACTGGGGCTATCCGGTAGTCGAATCAGAACTGGATCCGAATGATCTCCTTGTGAATACTGCTTCCGAGTACATGTAACAGATGGCAGTGATTGGCTACCACGTGCTACATGGCAACCACGAAGGTGTCCTGACAGAAAATCAAGAGTACAAGGGTAAAGTCTATCTGGCAGGATCTTATGAGGTTCCTGTGAATGGGCGTTACTGGACTGGTTTTGATCGGATGCATCCGCTGGATGGGAAGGTTCGTGAAATGGCATGGAGTGGAGTGGCTCACAGCCTGATTGCTGAACTTGGAGTCGGCACTGTCACCGCTTCTACTCTTCAATTAGGGTTGACTGTAGCAGTCTTGATGGCTGGCTTGGGTGGTTATTGATTTTGTTGAGATCCGGACTGCAATGGGCTAACTGCTCTGTGGAATTAGCTCCAAAAGCCCGTGCATCTAAACCAAGAGTGCTCAAAGCAGATGGAAGTTCTGCCTTGGCTGTCTGAAAGCTAGCAGATTCAAACTATCTTCAGAAAGGTACTTTAGATGTTTTGATTAGAACAGAATTTACAGAAAGGAGAAGTAGGAGAAGATTAGATCAGAGAGCAACCTCGATTTACTTTAGCTCGCCATAGAAAATTCAACCATGCGTCGGCTGCGTCGGCGCTCTTGTGGAGTAGGGTTGTAAATCATCTCCCCGAAGCGATTGATGATAGCAACACGCTCTTGGACAGCGATACTTCTTGCTTGTCGGAGAACGCTGTCAAAGTCCAGCCCCTCCTGGTTTTCAGTATAATGGATGATATCCGCCAACAACGCGGCAGGAGATTGTCCAATATACTGATTTTCTAGGAGATCCTCGATTTTGTTGACACTGTTGAGTAGACTGCTCATGTTCCCTCTTTAAAATTTGTCAGATTAATAAAATTTTGTTTCTGAAATTTGCCTTCCAGCTCAGATCATCTCCGGTCGGTATTTGTTCCAGGCAAACTCCCAGAAATCGACACTACAACTCAGTTGTGGGGGGATACTTGGATTACGTCCTTCTACTCCCCTACTAGTAACTGTACCATCCCCAAGCCGATATCCCTGTAAGCGCGCATCGACCTCTAGCTTGAAGAAAGCCTCTTTGTCCGTGCGTTTAAGCTGGCTGACGACTTTCTTTTCAGTGACCGCACAAGGGTTGACCTGAAAACCTTTGCTTGGGACCACATAACCAATGACTGCCAGGCCCAGTAAGAAGACGGTGAGTGCTGTTTTCATTTGATTTTCTCGTTATGAGTTAGTGATTCAATTCTCTTTGAGGAGAATGTTTTTGAAGCAGTTTGGAAGCCGTTCCGTTATCTAGTGACTTAAAAGTCACAAAAAATGATATTATATGTCAACATAAAATTAATATTTTTATGAAAAATAAACATATACTACTGTAATTATACGTATTAATTTTAAAAAAAAATTAATTTTTAATAAAAATATATTTTTTTAATAAATAAATAATATTTGGATTGATCTGAGATGTCTCTCCAACAGCTATTTCTTTTCTTGCCGTACAACAAATCCAACCTTAGGATTCTTGATCAAAAATCAGAGTGAGTGATGCCCACACTCTGAAGTGACGATTTACCTTCTCTGAGTACGGTATGACCTCCATTGATGGTTTTGAGATTTTAGTATCCTCACCAGTGTTCTTTTGGGTGATGGCTGGACTAGCAGTGTTGGCGGTGACTATCTCCAAGTCTGGCTTTGGGGGAGCTTTGGGGTCCCTGAGTTTACCGTTGCTCCTCTTTATCTTACCTCCCAAGATTGCTCTGGGCGTGCTGCTACCTTTGTTTTTGATTACAGATGTATGGGTAGTGTACATTTGGCGCCGCATGTTGGATCGTCGAATTCTGATGATCATGTGTGGCTTTGGCCTTCTCGGACAGTTGCTTGGTTGGCTACTTTTTGATTGCCTGAGCGATCGCCTGCTCACATCGCTGATTGGACTGATTGCCATTATCACGGCTATGAACTATGGCTGGCGTCGCGTACGACCAGGTAAGCGCACTTCGGCCGAGATTGCTGTACTGGTAGCAAAGAGAATCTGGCAAAGAGGGTTTGTTTGGTGTGGCCTGTCGGGGGTCTCTAGTTTTGTATCGCTTTCCGGTGGGATTCCTGCCCAGATCTTTCTGTTACCTCATGGACTAGTTCGGCAAGCATTTGTTGGTACGTTGAGCGTCTATTTTTTTGTAATCAATATCGCCAAGATCCCTTTTTACGTGGAAATTGGTATCTTCACAGGAGAGACGATTCAGATCTCTCTGTGGTTGGTGCTAGTGATTCCGGTGGGTGTGTTGATTGGCAGGTGGCTAAATCAGAACATGAGTGACCAGATCTTTTACGATATCAGTCATCTCGCTCTATTGGGGATGGGTGGTAGGTTGCTCTTCAGTGCATTGTAATTGGTAGCATCCTTCAGGGACGACGTTTGAAACCTTCATCTTCCCAGGTAAGGAAGCGAGTTCCAATCACTTCTGCAGTATCATTCACGACAACGAAGGCATCGGGATCTGTTTCGAAGAGATGTTGCTTGAGACGCCCAAGTTCTAATAAATTGATTACAGTGTAAACAACTCGTTTCGAAGCTTGAGAATGAGATCCTTCAGCAAGGAAGTAGGTGGCTCCTCGGTCAATTTTCCGAATGGCTTGGTGCACAACCTCTTCAGGATGTTCTGTGATGATGAAGACAGACTTGCGCTGTGAAAAGCCCGTCAGTACGCGCTGCATAACCCAGGAAAATACAAACATATAAATTCCGGTGTAGAGCGCAATGTCCAAATTATAGAGCACCGCATTGGTGCTCAGAACGGTCAGGTTAATCACATTGAAGGTAGTACCAATTGGGATGGCAAAACGTTTTTTCAGAACTGTGCCGAGAATATCCATTCCTCCAATGGACCCACCAAGTCGCAAATAGAGTCCGGCTCCGATTCCACTGAGAACACCCGCCAAGATTGCGGCTGTCAAGGGATCCTTCGCCTCAATGGGCACATGAATCCACTCTAGTGCCAGAGAATAGATCAGCATTCCGCAGAGACTCAGCATAATATAGCGCAGGGAAAACTCTCTAAAGCCAACAATGAAGATTGGAATGTTGATCAAGGCATATAGAATTCCCAAAGATATCTGGTCAGTGAGCGAATAAATCAGCAGGGCCAAACCAGTTGCACCTCCAGCGAAATAATTCTGAGGGATGAGAATTGCGTTTACCACAGCGCCGAAGATGGCACACCCAATCCCCATCATCAGCAAGGTGTACCAGAAGCGCCAGGAGCGTAGATCGTTAAGCAACTCTTGAATCTGTTCCTTCATTTTTGTTTATAGGCAAAGCGTCGTTTTGCAGAAATGATGTTTCCTATTCTGAGCTCTATAAATTAGCATTATGAATGGATGTGACAAGGTGAGGACAGTTGAACTCAGTGGGTTAAATCTTTCATTTGTATAGCCAATGCAATTCTATGAGCGCATCAAATTATTTTTGTGGAGAAAACGATGATTGCCAAAAATTCATCTTACCTGCTGGGTATACTGCTCTGGTTATTCTGTGGAGGATTTATCCAGTCAGCGTGGGCCTATAACACTGAGGACTTGAGACGCCTAAAGGCAACGGGTAGCTGCCCACGGTGTGACCTCAGCGCAGCAGCTTTAGAAGAGTTGCAACTGTTTCGCTCGAATCTTTCCGGAGCGAATCTTTCCGGAGCGAATCTTTCCAGAACCAATCTCATTGCAGCAGATCTGAGTCGGGCGGACTTGTCTGGGGCAATTTTATCTGGAGCGAACCTTTCTGGGGCAGACTTGTCTTCAGCGAATCTAAGTACGGCTGAACTGTTGGCAACCGAACTGACACTTGTTGATTTCTCAGGAGCAAAGTTAGAACGTGCTAGCCTGGAGAAAGCTAATCTACTCAAGGCGAAACTTCCCAATGCTGATCTCAGTTGGGTTAGTTTGCGGGGAGCCAATCTGACGCTAGCGGATTTTTATAAGTCAGATCTTTGGGAAGCTGATCTGTGGGGTGCGACTCTATGGGGTGCCACGTTCTGGAATGCTGATCTGCGAACTGCCAAACTCCGCGGTTCTAACTTGGATGGAGCCAACTTTGAGGGTGCTAAGCTGAGTATCGACCTGGCGGAAGGAACGATTCTCTGTGATACGATTTTACCGGATGGTCACATTATCCGGAGTGGATGCTAGTTTGTTTTCTGGATGTGAAATTACCAGTCGAAGTCATCAGTACTTTTAGCTTTTTTCTCACGAACCTGATTGGCGATTGGAGATAACGAAAGGACGTATTCAGCGATAGCTTCCAGATCTTCATCAGGTAGCTTTTGGTAGTGCTCAATTGCCATTCCCATCAAATCTCCCAGAAAATCTCCATTAGGTACCATTCCCGTCTGCAGGGCATACACCAGATCATCATGGCTCCAACCTCCAATTCCAGTCTCTTTGTCAGGCGTAATGTTTGGGGTCAATTTTCCTTCAGGGCCCTCTTTGGCACCGGCATAAGCTAGATCAGATCGAAGAACTCCCAATTGATTCCGCGGCGTATGGCATTCTGCACAGTGTGCGACAGCTTCTGTCAGATAACGACCACGGTTCCATGATCCAGAGCGGCTTGGATCGGATTTGATAGGCTCTGGATCATGGAAGAGAATATTCCAGAACCAAGCATTCAAACGTAGATTGAAGGGGAACTTCAGTTCGTGGGGCTGATTGTTTTGCTGGATGGGAGGAAGGCTGAAGAGATAGTCTTTGAGATGCAATAGATCCTCTGCACTCATCTTGGAGAATGCGGGATAGGGAAAGCTCGGAAAGTAATGCTGCCCCTCTGGCCCTATCCCCTCTCGCATAGCACGAACGAAGTCTTCATCACTCCAAGAGCCAATTCCCGTGGTTGGATCTGGAGTGATGTTGTTGGCATAGAAGACCCCATAAGGTGTAGGAAGTGGCCGTCCCCCGGCTAGAAGTGATCCTTTATTCTCCACATCAGTGTGGCAGCCACAACCACCAGCCGCATGAAAAATCTGCTCT
This sequence comes from SAR324 cluster bacterium, assembly GCA_029245725.1. NCBI lineage: Bacteria > Deltaproteobacteria > SAR324 cluster bacterium. The sequence continues at coordinate 14,444 of JAQWOT010000043.1, forward strand.
CCAGCAATCGGGTTAGGAGTGCGAGCCTGGGCACTGGTGAAAATCAGTAGACAAACCAGGCAACTCAGACCAAATAGCCCATACTTCAATTGGAGGCACGGTAGTTGTCGTGGCAGTTTTTGCACGCTCCTCCAACAGCCCCAACAGCTCTGCCAATGGCTTTCATATCACCAGATTGAGAAACAGTCACCAGTTCTCCACTAGCATCTACTAGGCGCTGGGAGGCCTTTCCAAAGCCCTTTTGATCTGTCCAAATGCTCTCCAAGGCCCCAGTATCACCAAAGTCAGATCCTTCTGGAAACATTGAGGGGACGATCTTCGCTGCATTCTGGATTGCGACTGCGTGATCTGTAATGTGTCCTTTGTAGTCTCCAAGTCCAGCTCGGACAATTCTTGAGATTGCTCCGATGTGCCCTCGCATTGAGGTATAGACTGCTTTCCGATATTTAATGACATCGTCTGTGTTATCTGCCCAGGAAACAGAGGGGATGAAGAGCCCTCCAAGTATAATTGCAATCAATAGGTTCTTAGGTTGAAGCATGAGAGCTGACTCGATTGGGGTTGGTGCGAATAAATATTTTTCATCGGGGATACAGATTTCTGCTGAGACTCCGATTTCAGCATAATATTGCTTCAATACAGGTTGAGCAGAGATTCTTTGGCCAATTATGGTGATCTTTACTGACAATAAATCAAGGACTCTATGTACAGTTCTTTTCAGTCTTGAGAAAATCATGGTGATTTGCTTTCTGAATTGGCAACATCTTCCCACGATTTTTATTTACTTAATTGATTTACAAAATCATTTATTTTAGCTTCAGATTATTTGAAAAATATTAACGATTTAATTAGCTGTAAAAAGGGAATAAGTTGACAGTAGTTGTGAATGTCGAAGACCTGAGAAAGCGTGCAAAGCGCCGATTACCCAAAATATTTTTTGATTATATTGATGGATCTGCATTTTCAGGCACTACGACACTACGTAACCAGGAGGACTTCAGCAATTGGTGCTTAATTCAGAAAGTTTTAGCATTGAAGGGTATGCCAGACCTGAGTTGTGAATTTCTTGGAGCTAGGCACACGCTTCCTTTTATGCTTGGACCGGTTGGCTTCCTTGGGCTTTACCGCGGTCGGGGAGAAATTCTTTGCGCAGAAGCTGCCAGGAAAAAAGGTATTCCTTTGTGTCTTTCAACCTTTTCGATCGCCAGTTTAGCGACTCTGCAGAGAGAAGTTGGAGGCACACTTCAGTTCCAACTTTATATGGACTGCCAGCGTTCTTTTGTCGAGAAGTTGGTGGAGTCAGCTGAAGACGCGGAAGTTGAGACTCTCTTCTACACTGCTGACACTGCAGTAACATCTATACGCGAAAGAGATGTCCGTAATGGATTTCGAGCGGTCAAGCGCCTTAACCCAACACTTCTTTTTTCGATGATGCAGCGTCCACTTTGGTGCTGGGATATGTGGCAATCAGGAATTCCAAGTGTAGAGGCGTTGGCTAAATACCCTGAATTTGGTACAGGTATTTTAGAGCAGGCATCTAATCTTTCTGGTCGTCTGGATTCTTCAATCATCTGGGAAGATATGAAGTGGCTTCGTAAGCTTTGGAAAAAACGACTAGTTATAAAAGGTATACTTAATTCAGATGACGCTCTTAAAGCAATAGATCACGGGGCGGATGCAATTGTTGTATCAAATCATGGCGGCCGACAACTGGATTTTGCGAATTCGACGATCTCCATCTTGCCAGAAGTTCGTAAGGCCGTTGGCAAAGATTATTGTGTGATGATTGATGGTGGGTTTCGTCGTGGATCGGAGGTCGTAACAGCCCTGGCTTTGGGGGCTAGTGGAGTGCTATTGGGCCGAGCTTATGCGTTTGGACTAGCTGCAGATGGGAAGCTAGGAGTTGAGAAAGCAATTGAGATATTTGCCAAAGAAATCTCAATCACAATGAAGTTGATGGGTGTGCCTAGTGTTGATGAGCTAAAGGAGTTTGGGGATCGCTACATTCGTCAAAGATAAAAAGACATGGTCAGAAAATTATGATCAAAACAGTAATTTTTGTGAATATCCTGAGAGAAAATGGATTCATAAAACTTTTGAACCAATCTCTTCAAGAGGCCTCAACCTGAGCGAGGTCCACTAGAAATTTTTCATTTTCCGCTGGTGTGCCAATCGACACGCGGAGAAAAGTGTCATAACCCGGCTGTGGCCAAGGTTTGACGATAGTGCCCAGTTTTAGGAGTTCTTCCGCAAATTTCGCTGAAGAACGGTTGGCATTGATGAATAGGAAATTCCCAAGAGATTCTCCAACTTGGTAGCCGCGAGATCGAAGTTCTTTGGCGAGATGCTCGCGTTGTAGGATTGTTTGCTGAACACTGTGGAGCATGTAGTCTTCGTGATCTAAGGCAACTTTGGCAGCAATCTGGGCTAAAGAATTGATGTTAAAAGGAGTGCGCGTTCGATTTAGTGCTTGACGAAGTTCGGTTGAACTGCACACGCCAAAGCCAATACGGAGTCCTGCAAGGCCCCAGCTCTTAGAAAACGTTCTAAGTAATATCCAATGTCCTTTAATTCGTTCTGTAAGCTCGAGACCACTGGTATAGTCTCCATGAACCGCGTATTCGTGGTAAGCTTCATCAAGTACTAGTAGCGTCTCGGGATGCTTGGCTTCAAATAGCTGTCTCAGTTGTTCGGGGTTCAGCCAACTTCCACTAGGATTCATCGGATTGGAAAAAATGAGTAATTTGGCCGGTTGTGCAGCCCTCTCAACAAGTTTGGCTAGATCAATCTGAAGATTGTCGTTTATCACCAGTCTTTCAACAGAACCTCCCATTAACTTGGTGTAATCTTCGTGCAGTGGGAAAGAGGGAAAGAGAGTAATCACTCGATCACCCGAATTGATAGTACTTCGACAAATAATTGAAATTAATTCTTCAGAACCGTTGCCAAAAATTATCTGTTTTTCTGGGACATCTAAACGCTGAGCAATTGCCTTTCGCAGTGGAAGAGCCTCACTGTTGGGATACAAATACAGTTCTGAATTAGCTTGGGAGAGACACTCTAAAACCTGTGGTGCTGGGCCAGTCGGGTTCTCATTTGAGGATAGCTTTGCAACTGCCGTTATTCCATAACGTGATCTCACCTCGTTTAACCCAAGTCCTGTGTTGTAGGGTGGTATCTCCATAAGTTCGGGGCGCAAGATCTTTTCGAGTGGTGCCATTGAAATGTAATTTTGTTAAGAGATTTTATTGTTAAGGATATGCTTATCCGTTTGATTACTTTTCTGCAAGGAGACTTTTAAGTGAAAGGTTTCACCATTGACCTGTCAGGAAAAAATGCAATTGTTACCGGAGCTAGTCGAGGACTCGGCCAGGCAATCGCAATTGGCTTAGCAGAGGCGGGTGCAACGGTAGTGATAACTTCTCGCTCCTTGAAAGCACTTGAGGAAACGCAATCTCAGATCACTGATTTGGGGGGTGATTTTCAACAAATAGATTTAGATGTTCGTGATGTTCCTGCAATGAAGAATAGACTTCAGACAGTTGCTCAGCAGGTTGGAGAAATAGATATCCTCGTCAATAATGCTGGCTACGAACAAGTATGCCCTTCCTATGAACTGACTGAGGAAACGTGGGATATTATCATGGAAACCAATCTCAAGGGGGCCTTTTTTGCTGCCCAAACTGTTGCACATAGCATGGTACGTTCCGGTAGAGGTGGTGCCATTATCAATGTCTGTTCTTTAACATCATATATCGGTGTGCCAACGGCCGTGCCTTACGGTTCCTCCAAGTCAGGATTATTGGGCATGACACGTGCGCTCTCAGCGGAATGGGCAAGTGAGCAAATTCGAGTCAATGCGATTGCGCCGGGGTACTTCCGGACAGAGTTGACGGAGGCTTTCTATCGTGAAGAGGCTTGGCAGGAAGCTATGCTGCAAAAAATCCCGTTAAATAGCTTTGGCAAGGCTAACGATCTCAAAGGTGCAGTTGTCTTCCTTGTCAGTGATGCTGCAAAGTATATCACCGGTCAATGTTTGGCTATCGATGGGGGCTATCTAGCATCTGTCTGAATGCTATCTCTGCACATATTGGACTGAACCAATAATTCATGACTCTAGCCTAAAATTCTTGCATTGAATAGAATTCCTGCAGTTTCTGCGTCAAACGTCTGTTTGCAGTTTGGAGATGTACATGCCGTCAAGAACGTCTGTTTTGAGTTGGAGGAAGGTCGATTTCTCACAGTTTTGGGTCCATCAGGCTCTGGAAAGACAACCTTACTCAGGCTGATCGCTGGCTTTCAGCAACCAAATAAGGGTGAAATTTTTATCAAGGGACAAACTGTTAGAGAGGTCGCTCCTAACAAGCGCTCGATTGGGATGGTATTCCAACGCCTTGCCTTGTTTCCGCATATGACTGCGGCAGAGAATGTAGCATTTCCTTTGAAAATGCGCAGATTTGACGTACGCATGATCCCTGACCGGGTGAAAAAATACCTGCACCTGGTACGCTTGGAAGGGCTCGGTGGTCGTCGGATTAATGAGCTTTCAGGAGGGCAGCAGCAGCGTGTGGCGATTGCTCGAGCCCTGGTTTTTGAACCAGACTTACTCCTTTTAGACGAACCACTGGCGGCCTTGGATCGAAAGTTACGTGAAGAAATGCAACTAGAGTTTCGGAGAATTCAGAAGGAACTCGGTGTCACCACGATCAATGTTACCCATGATCAGCGTGAGGCACTAGTGGTTTCTGATCAAATCATTGTGATGGATCATGGAGAAATACAGCAGGATGCTACCCCTTTGGAGATCTACCGTTCTCCGTCGAATCCTTTCGTAGCAAATTTTGTAGGGGTGACTAACTTATTCCATGGAACGCTAGAGTCATTAGAGGGGCAGAAGGTAGCAATCAGAATCAGTCAGCAGAGACTGATTGGTACTCTAAAAAGTGAAAAATTGACGTTGAACCAGGGAGTTTCAGTTAAGGCTGCTGTCCGTGCAGAACAGGTTCGGCTGTTTCGGGGGCAATCAGAAAACAGAGACTGTGAGGTTTATTTTGAAGGTCGGGTGACAGATGTTATTTTTGAGGGGGAACGAATTCTCTACGAACTTTCGGTAGCAGCGTTATCTGATGCGCTCATCAGGATCATTCACCATGACCAGCAAGACTTCTCAACATTTGAGTTAGGAGAAGTGGTCTTCGTTGGATGGAAGAGCCGCGACATGCATGTCTTTGTCGTGGATTGATTGACTTGGCAATAGCCGAGTCTTAACCAGAGTCAGGAGCTTAGTATGACTTTCGACAAGCAGATCAAACGGAGAGATTTACTGAAGGCCTCTGCCATGCTAGGAATTGCTGGTGCAGCTGGATCTACAGCACCCTCTTTGCTGATGGCAGAACCCGCCAAGCCAAAAGAGATTATTATCCGAGCTTGGGGTGGTCCGTGGGTGGAAGCACTGAAAGCTGGGGTTTCAGATCCATTTACGGCGAAGACTGGCATTCGAGTGCGACATGATCTAACAGAGGATAACGAAATACAACCCAAGGTTTGGGCTGCTGTTGCTCAAAAGCGAACTCCACCAATTCACATCAATTGGGACACAACGACTAATGCCACTAAGTCAGCACTTCGTGGAGTGTGTGAGGATCTTTCCGACCTACCCAATCTGAAAGGAACTACTGATTTAGCAAAGCCTGTGGGTGTAGATGGCTACCCAATCGTCAATACTTACGGATACGTTTATGTATTGGCATACCGGCCAAGTGCATTTCCAAGTGGACCACCAGAATCTTATCACGATCTGCTTGATCCAAAATTCAAGGGACGGCTAGCATTCTATAACGATGGGATTGGATTCCACTTTCCGGCACAAGTTGCTGGTGGTGGCAAATTGGATGGTATCCCAAGTAACATGCAACCCTGCTGGGATTTTGTATCCAAGATCAAAGCTCAAGAACCATTACTTGGAGAAGATCCTGATTTTGTGGCGTGGTTCCAAAATGGAGAAATCGATGCTGCATGTACGATTTCAACAAATGCATTAGGAGCCAAAAGAAATGGAGTTGATATCGCCTGGACGATTCCAAAAGAGGGTGCCAAGTTTGACACAGATGGGCTTTGGATTCCAAGAGGACACTCTGAAGGAGATTTGTATTGGTCTAAAGAATATATCAACCAAGCTCTAAGCAAAGAATCTCAGCAGATCTGGCTGGATGGTTTAGGATTGCCCGGAGTTATTCCTGGGCTGCAACCTCCAACAGGATTAGCTGGAGATCCTTCCTATCCAACTAAGCCAGCTGACTTTGATCGGTTGATCCGCATCTCAGGTAAAATTCAGGTTGAAAACGAGAGTGAGTGGTTCTCGAAGTTCAAGGCAATCATGCAGGGGTAATCTCGAACAGTTCGGCCACTGGGCTTTAATCTAAAGTTCCAGTGGTTTTATAGATTAACTGGAAACTGATGAGACGTAATCTATCTTCATATCCGTTAATGTGGCGCCTAATGGATATGTTAGAAGCTATTTTCAAAAAAATTTGGCCCAAAGGAGGAGGCTTCTGGAGCCCTTACTTAATGCTGAGTCCTGCAATTTTGTTGGTTGGCCTACTTGTTCTTGGGCTTGGTTATATTGGTGACGCCTCCTTAAGAACACTCGATACAAGTACCTTCCTTTTCTCGGAGGAGTGGTCGCTAACAAACTATGAGCGAGCACTGATAGAACCATTCATTCGATCTGTTATCTGGCGAAGTATTCTTGGTGCAACTATTGTTACCATGATTACATTGCTACTCGCCTTCCCCTACACCTACGTTATGGTAAGAACCCGTAGTGCATTTCTACGAAAATTCTTACTAATCACTCTGTTTTTGCCTTTTTTCATTGGACAAGTAGTACGCGCTTACGGATGGCTAATTATCTTGGGCAAACAAGGAATAGTGAATGATATATTGGGTTTAGTTGGTATTGAGCCACTACGAATGCTCTTCAACTATCCTTCAGTTCTTTTCGGGCTTGTACAATACATGTTTCCATTTGCTGTATTGATGCTGGCTCCAGCGTTAACCGCAATTCCTGAAGAAATTGAAGCTGCTGCTGAATCTCTTGGAGCTTCCTGGGTGGAAACGATGCTTCATGTAATATTTCCAATGGCTAAGTCAGGTATGATCGGTGCGGGTTTGGTGGTCTTGACCCTCTCTCTGACAGATTTTGCGATGCCAGCTATTCTTGGTGGAGGAACTCAGGATTTTGTGGCAAACGCAATCTATGACCAGTTTTTCCGGACGTCAGATCAGGGATTTGGTTCCAGTCTGGCAGTGCTATTGATCGTAATTGGTTCATTTTTAGTTTGGGTTGTTTTTGTGTTGGTTGGTGCAGGGACACTAGCCATGGGTGCAAAAGATAAATGAACCAGCCAGTTTCCCAGAAACTATTTTTCTGGACACTAGTAGTCATCTCGATCATCACCCTCTCTGCACCAACGCTGGTTGTGCTAGGAGCCTCTCTGACTTCTGGAAATATCATCGTTTTTCCCCCGGATGGGTTGTCCTTGAAGTGGTACGAAGCTCTCGTAGAGAAGCAAGAGTTGCAGGATGCCTTCATCCGCTCAATCTGGGTAGCCATAATTTGTGTGTTCATCTCTTTGCCTACAGGGACCTTGGCAGGGATTGCTCTGACAAAGTATCGGTTACGTAAGGGTGCTTTGATTCAAACCTATCTCTTGCTACCTTTTACAATCCCATTGATTGGTTCGGGAATTGGATTGATGCTAGTTTTTGGTGAAGTTGGTGTTCTTGGCAGCCTTTGGCCAGTTGGTGTAGCCACCGCTGTGATCAACCTCCCTTTCATGATTTGGGCGGTTTCCTCAAGTGCTACGGGCCTAGATCCTGATCTGGAACTTGCTGCTCAAAATTGTGGTGCTGGTCCGGTTCAAACTTTTTTTTATGTGACCTTGCCGTCGGTGATGCCGGGAATCATCACAGGCTCTTTGCTAATGTTCATTTTATCCTTGAACGAATTTCTTGTCAGTCTGTTGCTAGTGGATGCTCGGATTGTCACACTCCCTGTACAAGTCTACAATTCTATCCGTTCAATCATCACCCCAGACCTAGCGGCTGTCTCGGTTGTTTTTATTGCGGTGGCAATGTTGGCTATTGCTGTACTGGACAAACTGGTTGGATTGGAAATCTTTCTGAAATCGAAGTGACCCCACCAAACTCACTTAGAAAGGCACTGCATTATGTCAACTGTATCTTTTCACGAAACTAGTAAGCTGACAGCCAAGGATTATAAAGCTTTGCTAAAGCGTTCAGAGGCTGATCTTTCAAGCTTTGTGGAGAAAGTAAAGCCTATCATCGAGGCGGTGCGTGCAGAAGGAGATGAGGCACTGGTTCGCTTCGGCCAAGAATTAGATGGTTCTACGCTACTAAGTAAGGAAACCCTGAAGGTGAGTGAAGCAGAGTTTGCTGCTGCGTTTGCAGAAGTCGAAGAAGTAGTCATTGAAGCAATTCGCTATGGCATTGCCAATATCAGAACTTTCCATGAGGAGCAGAAGCCACAAACTATGTGGATGAAGGAGATTCGTCCGGGCGCTTATGCTGGAGATAGAATAACTCCAATTCGTTCTGTCGCGATTTATGTACCGCGTGGGAAGGGAGCTTTCCCATCAGTGACGATGATGACCACAGTACCTGGTGTAGTAGCTCAGGTGCCAAAGTTAGCGATTTACACTCCCCCATTGCCCGATGGATCTGTGGATTCAGCAACTCTGGTAGCCGCAAGTATTGCGGGTGTCGGTACGGTCTACAAGTGTGGGGGAGCGCAAGCTGTAGCTGCTGCTGCGTTTGGTACTGAGACTATTGAACGTGCACTTAAGATTGTTGGTCCAGGTAGCCCTTGGGTTGTAGCAGCTAAACAATTACTGTCTGATATTATTGATCCAGGCTTACCAGCTGGACCGTCTGAAGCAATTATTTTTGCTGATGATAGTGTTCATGGTGGGCTTGCCGCACTGGATTTGCTAATTGAAGCGGAACATGGACCAGATAGTTCAGCTTACTTGGTCACACATTCTCGCCGTGTAGTGGAAGAAGCTATGGCTGCTTTGCCTGATCACTGGGCCAAAATGACGGCACAGCGGGTAGAGTTTTCTAAAACTGTATTGACAGGACCCTATGGTGGAATTTTGCTGACATCATCAGTCGAGGAAAGCTACCGGTTCATCAATGACTATGCTCCAGAACACTTGGAACTGCTGTCTACAGAGCCGTTCACCCACTTGGGTCACATCACAGAGGCTGCAGAAATCTTGATGGGGCCTCATACCCCAGTCTGCATTGGCAATTTCTCACTCGGCCCCAATGCCGTGCTGCCAACGAGTCAGGGTGCCCAAACCTATGGCCCACTGTCTGTTCACGATTTTATGAAGCGAAGTTCGCTAGGATACGTCACTCCTCCAGCCTATCCAGAACTTGCAAAAAGGGCTAAAGTATTAGCACGTTATGAGGGGTTTTCTTCCCATGAGAACGCAGTTTCTCCAATACGTGAAAAGTATATCTGAGGGGGAGGAATGCTGCTTGTGGATTAGGAAGCTTAAGTAACTTGCTTGTGATCTCCAGTAGAACTTTTTTGATCCTCAGCAATCTTGACAAGTAGTTCTTCCATCCAGGGTGTTTTCGTTAGGAGTTCTTGTGCTTCTGGCTTCAGCAATAAATTGATTTGCCTTCGATCGAGTTCCCGCCGATCCTGATCACGTCGGTCTGTTAAGCGCCGGTCTGTCAACTCCACCAACTCTTCCCTTTGACGACGTTCTCTGTCTACCTCTCCTGAACCAGATCTTCGATCATGGTGTCTTCTTTCATCAGATCGACGTTCATTCGCCCTGCGATCACTCTTTCTGCGGTCCATACCCTTTGGGGGGAATAACTGATTCATCGTCCACCTTTTTGGAATAAATAGAGAATCTTCTGTTCGAAGGATCAGAGTTTTATTGACTCACAAATGCAGTGAGTCGAATCTGTTGTGAAACAAGGCCCTTCAACGACTCAGTTTGAGAAAATTTAGTTGTAAAAATTAATGTGACAGAATTTCTACTAGTAACTGAAACAAGAATCCAGCCATCTCCCACTTTTATGATGATATTGGTTGGGCCAGAAAGGATGAGGAATGGAAACTAGCAGAGGAAAACCTCAGAAAATAGATGAATTTGTCCAGAAGGAAGAAAACCTGCAGTTGTGTAGAAGATAAATCAAATCAATCCTCTTCAGAACAACAATTTTGGAGAAGAAAATTTTTGGAACCCATTGCCAGAGTCGACCCATGATTTTTGGATTGTTGGCCCTACTCATGATTCTCTTCACCAGTCCACTACATGCGGCAGAAGATGCATTGTTTATTCGCGATGCAAACATTTTGAAGGCCAAGAGTCTACGTTGTTTGTTCACTCGACAGGTGACGACCAACTGGACTTCCTGGGAAACAACTTGGTCGAAAGAAGATACCATCGAAAACATGGAGTATATCTTTGCGGCCATTCCGCAAAAAGGAAGCAAGGCCCGTTTGATCAAGAGAGTCCCAGGTGAACCAAGTGGAATTCAGGAAGTCTTTATCATCCGTACCCTGGAAGCACTGAATTTTCTGGAAGTCAACCCGGAGCGACCCATCCATACCACGGCAGTGATGGTGATGCGAGAAAACCGGGAGGCAGGAACTTTTGTCGCAACGACATCACAGCATACAATTACTAAAGATGGTGCAGTTATTCCTACGCAGAGCTATGGACGTTGTGAAGTGATGGCGTTTAATGAAGAGATCTGAATTTCTCACAAAATGGACTGGCAGCGCTCACAAAAAGCACAAATATACGAACTCTGAAATTTTGTTGCTAAATTTAATCGTTAAGGATCGGAACCCAAGATAGAAAGAAGTAAAAGAATACTCCCAAATCCAATAACATAGAGGAAAGCTTCCCGATTCTATTTAGAGCCAAATCAGAGAAAGGAATTACTCTTCTAGTTTAGACTCGATTCTCAGATTCGTTGAACAGGCGAACTGTGTTAGAATGTACAGCAAAATCTACAGATTGTTTGAATTCAAAATTATACTTAGCCATTATGCCAAATCTTGAAAACATCTTCACTGTATGGGTGCTGTAGGTTAACGATTGTGTAGGATTCCAGTAGTTCAAAATTCAAAACAAGAGATTTAAAGGAATCTCCGTTTGCAGTTTCCAGCAATTGAAAGTCTTCTGTTCTGACGCCAGATAGAAGATTCATTGGTAACTTACAATCCTTTCAATCTTCACTTTCAGATCAAGGTTGGGAATGTGCTGGTGCTTGGATGAGGTGTCAAAAGAAGCAGGGAAGAAATGTATTTGAGGGGGAAAGATTTGGATTAGCTGATCAATAAATTTTTATTTTCCAAAAGATATAACTCGGAATCTTTGCAACTATAATTAGCTGCTAGATTTGCATTATTGCAATACGATTGGCTAGGAAATATCAGACAGTTAGAGAACGTCCTAGAGCTTGCTCAAATACTAGGAGAAGAAACTGTTTCTTTACAAGATCTTCCTGAAGAAATTCGTTTTAGTACTTTAGAAAATGATGCTAATCAGTCATTACTCAAAAATATTATTGAAGAATTGGATTGGAATATTACTGCAGTTGTATCTTACTTAGAATGTGATAGAAAAACTGTTTATCATCGTATCAAAAAAATAGGAATTTTGATTCAGCGTGAGATTGCGAATTAATAATTTTTGTCATCTCTTTTTAATACTCAATAATTTGTACTTTTAACTAGATTTTATTATCTGTAACTAGCTCAATCAATCACTAACTTAGTCATTGTCCTGAAATGTCTCTCACACCCGATGACCCTCGTCTGCTCACACCAGGTCCCCTGACGACTTCTCATGAAACGAAAGAAGCTATGCTGTATGACTGGGGTTCAAGAGATGCAGCCTTTTTGGAAGCGAACGCTCGAGTGCGACAGAAGCTCCTAGAAATTGCTGGAGCCACTTCTACCCATGTCTGTGTACCCTTACAGGGCAGTGGAACCTTTGCAGTTGAAGCTGCGCTGGGAACCTTGATTCCCCGATCAGGTAAGGCCTTGGTACTGGTCAATGGGGCCTATGGTCAGCGTATGACTAAGATGCTTGGCTATATGCAGAGGGCTTTTGTCGTTCAGGAAACGTCGGAAGATTCACCACCTGATCCAGAAGCTCTGCAGCAGGCACTTGCAAACGATCCTTCGATCACCCATGTGCTAGCTGTTCATTGTGAGACAACCTCTGGAATCCTCAATCCAGTGGAGCAGATTGCTGAGATCGTTGCCCAGCAGAAGCGTGCACTACTCATTGATGCGATGAGTACTTTCGGAGCCATTCCCCTGAATGCTCAGCAGTTACAGTTCGATGCCGTGATGGCCTCTTCCAACAAGTGTTTGGAAGGTGTGCCGGGGATGGGCTATGCGATTATCCGTAGGGAGAAACTAGAACAGAGCAAAGGCAATGCGCATTCGCTAAGCTTGGACTTGTACGATCAGTGGCAGACCATGGAAGCCAGCTCCCAATGGCGCTTCACCCCACCAACCCATGTTTTGATTGCCTTTGACAAGGCGATCGAACAATTTGAGAAAGAAGGGGGTGTGGCAGGACGCAACGCACGTTATTCAGAGAATTGCCGAACTCTTGTTTCTGGAATGGCAGATCTAGGTTTTGAACCTCTGTTGCCACCCGAGCGACAAGCTCCAATCATTGTTACCTTCCGGATGCCTGCTGATCCTGCCTTTGATTTCCAAACGTTTTATGATCGGGTTAAGGAGTGTGGCTACATCCTTTATCCTGGAAAACTGACCGTTGCTCCGAGTTTTCGAGTGGGCTGCATTGGTCATCTCCAGCCGATAGATATGCAGGCTGCAGTAGATGTGATGAAATCTATTCTAGTAGAAATGGGTGTTGCTAGCGGCAAGCCTGCTTAAAGTGTTTAACTTGTAAGAATGATGCCAATGAATTCACCACTAACTGTAAACGGTAGAGAATATTCTTGGCCTCAGCAACCGCTGGTGGCTGTCTGTATCGATGGGTCCCAACCGGAGTACATCGAAGAAGCGATCGCAGGGGGCCACATGCCCTTCACACAAAAAATGCTGGAATCTGGTACGGACTTGCGTGGACATAGTGTCGTCCCCAGCTTCACGAACCCGAATAATCTCTCGATTGTCACGGGCGTCCCACCGAAGGTTCACGGGATTTCTGGAAACTTCTTTCTGGATCCTGAATCTGGCCAAGAAGTGATGATGAATGATCCGAAGTTCCTGCGTACTGGGACACTTTTTCAGACATTTCATGAGGCAGGGGCCAAGATTGCGATTGTGACAGCAAAGGATAAACTGCGCCGATTACTGGGTCATGGATTAGACTACACTTCTGGAAGAGCGATCTGCTTCTCCTCAGAAAAAGCGAATGAGACGACACTTGCTGAGAACGGCATCGAGAATGCCCAGAGCATGGTAGGCAAGCCGATTCCAAGTGTCTATTCTGCGGAGTTGTCCGAGTTTATTTTTGATGCGGGGGTCAAACTGATGCGCTCTTTTCGGCCCGACCTAATGTACCTCTCCACCACTGACTTCATTCAGCACAAGCACGCGCCCGGAACACCGGTAGCCAATCAGTTCTATGCGATGATGGATCGCTACTGGGAGGAACTCCATGCACAGGGGGCCGCCTTGGCGTTGACTGCCGATCATGGCATGAATGCCAAGTTCAATCACACAGGTGAGCCGGATGTGCTGTACCTGCAATCCCTTTTTGATGAGTGGCTTGGTGTGGGACAATCCCGGGTGATTCTACCGATCACGGATCCGTACGTGGTTCATCATGGAGCATTGGGATCCTTTGCTACGGTGTATCTTGCTGATACGACAAAAGCCCAGGAACTTGCTGGGTGCTTAGCTGAAGTCGAAGGGATCGAGGCTGCTTATACAAACACGGAAGGATGTGTGGCCTTTGATTTGCCGAATGATCGCCTTGGTGATCTGATTGTTGTTTCCACCACGAACAAGGTCTTGGGAACAACACCAGAACGCCATGATTTGAGCCAACTCAAGGAACCTCTCCGGTCACACGGAGGCGTCTGCGATCGTCAAGTTCCACTTGTATTTAGTCAGCAAGTGGAGGCATCAGGGGCTTTGCTTCATAATTACGATCTCTTCGACCTTGCCCTGAATCACGCATCCTAGCTCGGAAACATTTCATGCCCGCAGTACAATGCAATGAGACGATGCGCATTGGTGGCAAGAAGGTCTCAGGTGATGCTGGATCGTTAGAAATTTTCAATCCTTACAACAATGAAGTCGTGGGCACGGTTCCCCATGCTTCTCGGGGGCAGGTTCAGCAGGCGCTAAAGATTGCCAAGGAATTTAAACCCAAGTTGACTCGCTATGAGCGTCAGCAAATTTTGACCAAGACAGCGCATCTGTTGGTAGCACGACGGGATGAAATTTCAGACCTGATCACAGCAGAGTCTGGACTCTCAAAAAAGGACTCTCTCTATGAAGTGGGACGTGCCTTCGATGTCTTCAATCTTGCCGGTCAACTCTGCATCCTTGATGACGGTCAGGTCTTCTCCTGCAACCTGACACCACATGGGCAGAAGTGAAAAATCTTCACCCAGCGAGAACCTCTGCAGGGCGTGATCAGCGCCATCACCCCTTTCAACCATCCGCTGAACATGGTGGCCCACAAGATTGCGCCCAGCATTGCCACCAACAATCGGATGGTCTGCAAACCGACAGAACTGACACCCATGACGGCTTTGTTACTGGCCGATGTTCTCTATGAAGCAGGTCTTCCTCCGGAGATGTTCCAGGTGGTCACCGGACGGCCTGAGGATATTGGTGACGAGATGATCTGTAACCCACTCATTGACCTGGTTACTTTCACGGGCAGCGTGCGAGTTGGGAAGATGATTGCCGAGAAGGCAGGCTACCGTCGAACCGTACTGGAACTAGGTGGTAACTCTCCTCTGATTGTGATGGAAGATGCGGACTTAGACCGTGCAGCGACCTTGGCTGTTGCGGGAGCGACCCAAGAACTCGGGGCAGCGTTGTACGGCAGTCAAGCGCATTCTCGTGATTGATTCGATTGCCGATGACTTTGTGAGGTTGGTAACCGAGAAAGCCAAGAAGCTCAAATACGGTGACCCGATAGATCCACAGACGGACGTAGGAACGGTGATCAACGAGCAATCAGCTATTTTGTTTTAGCGTCGAGTGGAAGACACGGTCGCTGTAGGTGCCAAGTTGTTGCACGGAAACAATCGCCAGGGAGTGGTATTTCCTCCCACGGTTGTTGATCATGTCCCCTGGGACTGTGAGTTGGTAATGCAGGAGACTTTCGGGCCTGCGATCCCTATCATCCGGATTCAGGACATTGATGAGGCAATTCGGTTGGCCAATGGGACGGCTTTTGGTCTTTCATCGGGAGTCTGCACAAATCGATTGGACTACATCACTCGTTTCATTGCCGAACTCAATCATGGAGCCGTTAATATCTGGGAGGTCCCTGGCTATCGCATTGAAATGTCGCCATTCGGAGGGATCAAGGATTCCGGATTGGGCTACAAGGAAGGGGTGATTGAGGCGATGAAAAGCTACACGAACCTGAAGACTTTCTCAATGCCCTGGGTTATGTAGAAATTTACTGCAATCTGTTCACTGCTGATCAATTTTTTCCAAAGGCTTGAGGAATTATGAATATCCGAGATCGAATCGATACTGAGTCTCGTGGACCGCTAGATGAGATGCTTGCGGAGACTCCCGGAGGTTTTAATGCCATCAAGGATATTCGTGAAAGACGACAAAAACTGGAAGAACAACAGCAAAAATGGGCTAAGGACCAGCCACCGAATGAAAACGTGGTCACGGAGGATCGTGAGATCCCAGGCCCAGAGGAAGCACCTCCAGTGGGGGTGAGAGTCTATCGTCCAAAAGCTGCTTCCGGTGTGTTGCCGGGAATCTTCTTCATTCATGGTGGCGGGATGATCATGGGTGCTGTGGAGGGAGAGAACCTGAAAGCTACCGAGCTTTGCGAAGCAATCCAGGCAGTGGTAGTTTCAGTAGAATATCGATTGGCTCCTGAACACCCACATCCAGCTCCTGTGCGGGACTGCTATGCCGCACTCAAGTGGATGGCACAGAATGCAGACGAATGGGCTTTTGATGTGGATCGACTGGCTGTAGTTGGTGGCAGTGCAGGGGGTGGTCTTACGATCGCCACCACGATGATGGCCCGGGATAAGGGATTCCCTCGAATCTGTTTTCAGATGCCACTGTACCCAATGATTGATGATCGGAATGAGACTCCTTCCAGTTACGAAATCATGGACGTGGGGGTCTGGGATCGTGAAGGGAATGTCGAGGCTTGGCAATGGTATCTGGGAGGAAAGTCAGCAGATAATTACGCTGCACCCGCACGAGCTGAAAACCTTGCGGGCTTACCACCGACCTTTATTGATGTCGGCGAACTGGATCTCTTTCGAGATGAAGACATTCAGTTTGCGGCTCGTCTGATCCAAGCCGGTGTGCCGACGGAACTGCATGTGTATCCTGGCGCCTACCACGCATCAGAGGTCTTTGCTCCTGAATCTGCGTTGAGCCAGAGCATCCTGGCTCGCCGGACAGAGGCTCTACTACGTGCGCTGAAGTCCTGAGTCAATTTCAGCCATCAATTCTTACCGATTTTACAGAGCTGCTGCTCCACTACTACAAAATTTGGATTGCAGCAGTTGCTGGACTTCCCAATGAAATTCCTCCTGAAAATTCATAGGTGTATCAATGAGTCATCGCAGCAAGCGAAAGATTTTAGTGATCGGAGGTAGCAGTGGAATCGGAGCTGCCATTGCCCAAGTATTTGCGTCAAACGGAGATCTAGTAGTCGCAACGGGGGCAACGAAGGAGGAGGTGGAACGTGCTCAGGTTCAGTCAGGATCAACTGCAATCAGCTTTCAGGAATTGGATGTCCGGGATGGGAGTGCTGTTCAAGCCTGTATTGATGAGATTAATTCATTGGATGTACTGGTCAATTGTGCTGGAGTG
>JAQWOT010000044.1 GCA_029245725.1 SAR324 cluster bacterium
AACTTACTTCTACTACCCTCAAGTCCACACTCCATCTGGCTTTGAGTCAAATTTCTCTAGTTTCCGTTTTCCCGCGTTCACCCTCATTTTACGCCCATTAAACTGGCTGGTGGACACGTATATGGACACGTAAAATCACAACAAATTTTAGCCTGTTTACTGGCTTTGCAGTGTCGTAGGTGCTTCCATTTTCAGTTCCAACAGATCCCGCTCATCAATAAGCTGGTAGCGCCGGAGCATGGAGTCGGTTTTGTGGCCGACTTGCTTCATCTCTAAGTTTCATGTTTTTAGCTGAAGATGGCGCTGTCATTAAATTAAGAAATGTTTGGTGTGAGGGATACCAAATCCCCAGAACCTCATCGATATCTTGAGTGCCAACTACCTGTCCAAAAACTTCTGTCCTCCAGAGAATCTTTCCACCAACTTCTTTTAGCAATTGCTCAAGAACTTTCATGTAGGCTTGATACAACTTTCCGGTTGGGTACTCAGCAACATCCAGATATTTGTTGAGATTTAACATAAAAACAGCATCGTCTTGACTCCCGTGGGCAATCACTTTCATCTTTTCAATTTCGGTCAAATTGACACTTGGCAGTTCAGCCATTGTTGCCTCTTGTAATTCTGGGGTGAACACGATGCGTGATCCTTAGCATCTAAGAGCGATTTTAAGCATGGGGGGGGATCCGGTTGGATGGGATCTCAGGTGGTTGATTGATTAAGAAATTTTCTCAAGTGCATAGACATCAGCAACAGCATTGTTTGCTGCATTCCATTCTTGAACCTTTGGTGATGACATGACGTTTTGGAGGCCTTCCATATCAGTCACATTCAACAGCCCAACTGCCGTATTGTCATTCATTTTTGTCACTTCCCACGCAGAAGTGCAGCGGCGCACGTCATCTCCTACCTCCGCCAGCATTGCCGTAAACTCTTCGTAAGAACAATCAAACTTTGTCACGATACAAATATTCATGGAATTCTCCTGATCAGAGGATTGGGGATTCAATCGATTTGAATCCCGTTGAAGCAGTCGAGATCATTTCAGAGGAGTCGCCCCTGTTTCTAGTCGAGTGACTTGGCCATCCCTGATCGTATGAACACCCATTAAAGCCTCCTTGCTTCCGTCTGGATACTCGTTGAATTCGTGAGCAACCCCAATCTCATCATTTTCGTAAATCACCCTGAAGTCCTTGGTGATAACAGTTGGTGCACCGGGTTTGAACCAATCCCAACCAAGCATTTCAGCTTTGGTGACTTCCGTTCCACTTTGATGACGTACAAAAACAAAATCATCAGCCATCAATTTATCCAAAGTTTCCAAATCTTTTGCATTAAAAGCATCATGTAATTTCTTCATCAACCCCATACCTAATCCTTTCAATTCTAAAATTTATTCCATTAGTGATTTCGAATCATAAAGCAGTGCTATATTCAAATTTTAAACATCCAAAGTACCAATTAGATTAAGTAATCTCAGAGAAGACTACTTGTTCAGCGCTTGATAAGCTAACACAACTTTCCCAGCAGCTTCCATATTGGTAGTTATTAGTTTAGAGGCTATAAGTTCAATCCACTCTAAACCTTTGAAAATATTAGACACAGTCACCATCCCAACTGCTGTGATTGTTTCTGAATCGATCTCAAAAATTTTGATAGCTTCAGTAATGATGAATCATGTCTCCTGCTGCTTCGAACAGTTTGTAAGCCACTGTTTCTCGATGAGGAGGTTCTTTCATGTAGACTGCAAAAG
>JAQWOT010000045.1 GCA_029245725.1 SAR324 cluster bacterium
AAGAAGGCAACAAACCGCTGCGAGCTGTAGTGATGGAGTTTGAAAGCTTGGATGCCGCAAAGACGGCCTATGAGAGTGAAGAATACAAGGGAGCGCTGGCTAAGCTAGAAGGAGGAGTGGACCGACAGCTATTCCTGATCGAAGGGTTATAGTAATCAATCAGCTCAAATTTTTAAACTATTCTGCAGAGAGGATTGCCCAATGCCTTTGGTTCAGCTTGAAATCATTCGTCAGGAAAGATTTGCTTCGGGGATGGAATTTGGTGATGTCGTCACCTACGAGTTACTGCACGGAATTGCACATTATGAAGTGGATCCAAAGCATCCTGCCAACTCAGGGATTGTCGACCTGGAGTTGGCTCTAACCAATCAGCGAGGCCAAGTCGAGTTTGAGTCTGACTTCGTCATGTTGCATCCGACTGATCCAAAACGAGGCAACGGGGCAGTGCTATATGATGTGGTGAACCGGGGAACCAAGACTGTGCTTACCTTCAACAGTGTGCCTCGCTCGCAGGATCCCATGATGCCAATAGAACCAGGAAATGGCTTCTTACTGCGTAACGGCTACACGGTTGTTTTCGGAGGATGGCAGGCGGATGTGCCTTCAACACCTGGAATGATTGGCATGCGAGCCCCAGAAGCGCTGGATGAACAAGGTAAACCAATCGAAGGCCGAATTCTTTGTTGGTTCCAGGAGCAGGAAGCTGAGGCAAGCCAATGGCAACTGCTCTCACACAAGGATCACCTCCCACGCCCTCCAGCTGATCCTAACGAAGTAAAAGCCCAGATGTTCGTTAAGGATCATCCCAATGATACCGGACAACTCATTCCGCGCGATCAATGGAGGTTTGCTCGCCAAGGGGCAGCTGAGCAGGAGCCTGAGCCCCACCATGTTTTCATGGAATCGGGGTTTCAGCCAGGCCGCATTTATGAGTTGGTCTATACCACTAGAGGCAGTCGAGTCATTGGTTTGGGGTTCGCTGCAATGAGAGACATGGCCTCTTTTCTTAAGTATGGAACCACGAAAGAGGGTAATCCCTGTGCTGGCTCCCTGAACCGGGCGCACGCTTTTGGTCAATCTCAGAGCGGACGCTTCCTAAGGACCTATCTTTATACTGGGATCAACACCGATGAATCAGGACGGCAAGCATTGGATGGCATGATTCCACATGTTGCTGGGGGAATGAAGGGAGAATTCAATCTTCGTTTTGGGCAACCGTCCAAGGATATTTGTTATGTATTACCTGGACTTTTCCCCTGTTCGGATAGCACACAGATCGATCCACTCACAGGAATCCAAGGGGCATTGCTTGATCGAACCAGACAAAACGGTCATCTTCCCAAGGTAATCTTTACCAACACTTCTGCGGAATATTGGCGTGGGGACGCAGCTCTGATTCACACCGATTTAGTCAATAGGACAGAGTTGCCAGAAGATGCTGAGTTTGTGCGTCGCTACCACTTCTCTGGAACTCAGCATGGAGTTGGAGCATTCCCGCTAGAGACTATTCGAAGTTCAGATGGTTGGCTTGGGCAGCAGCACTTCAGTTGCATGGACTACAGCCCGCTACTTCGTTCTGTTCTACAGAATCTGGATCAGTGGGTTGCCGATGGCACACCCCCTCCATCAAGTCGACATCCACGTTTGGAGGACGGAACGGCACAGGAATCCAAGGACGTCATGCACAACTTTTCCAAACTTCCAGGATTCAATCCATCAGAACGACTGGCTCGAGCGCAGCGATTGGACTATGGACCTGAATTGGATCAAGGACGGACTCTGACCTTACCAGCTATACAAGGGGAACAATTTCCAGCTTTTGTTTCTGCTGTAAATGAAGATTTGAATGAGATTGCAGGAATTCCGCTACCTGAACTTTCGGTTCCTCTGGCAACCTTCACAGGCTGGAATCTCCGTCATCCGGAACGGGGTAATCCTAATCTATTCCATGGAATTAGCGGAGGACTTGCTGGTTCGACCATTCCTTTTCCAGCTACTCTTAAACAACGCAAATCGTCAGGTGATCCAAGGTTATCCATTGAGGAACGCTATCGATCTCGTGAGGACTATCTACAGAGACTTCGAGAAGCTGGGAAGTCTTTGGTGGCCGAAGGATACCTTTTGGAAGAGGACATTGAACGGATTGTTCA
>JAQWOT010000046.1 GCA_029245725.1 SAR324 cluster bacterium
GAACTCTCCGATCCCAATCTGAATCTCAAGAAACTCTTTAAGAGCTGATCCGCAAACTCCACCCATCTCCTTAACTCTGTAAATGACTCGGGTTGTTTTCCTCTCTCATAGGGGAGGCCCCTAACCTTGCAGGGCCAATCCTAATCATATTGAGTTGATTCAGCAACTGCGGCAGCTCTCGCAGGACTTGGAAGCACCTAAACAAATTCTGGTGATCAGCGCCCACTGGGAGGCCTGTGTGATCCGGATTACGCATCACTCCAATCCCCCACTGCTTTACGACTACAAAGCTCTGGTTTTTTCATATTTATTTTCAGTTATTTACAGCCATAGATTTCCGATTTGTAACAGATGTGCATCATTCAAATAACACTGCCCTTAAGTCAGTTGAAATCTGATTCAACTAGCACACAACGGTTAATTTATTTCAGTGTGCCAGTGCCATCACTAGCAGCAAGCACACTCAAACCCAAACTAGTTTAACTTCTCAGCCTTAATCGTGTTAACACGATTTCGCCAAGCTGCCTGCAACTCAATCAGTTCATCAAATTCTCCCTGCTCCACAGCCGCACGTATCTGCTCCAGTGTTCCAACCAGTTCTGACTCACTGACTATTTCAACAGCATTCTTACTCTTTGCCAGTTCGAGTGGCTTACTCCCATAACGAATGGCGAGTTGGACGGTGCCATCAGCTTTAACACTCCACCAACGACGGATGCGTTTAGTACGTTGAACGGGAGTCAGGTTGCCCTCCGCATCAGCAACGTATTGGGTTTTGGTAGGTTGGTAATCACTGTTTCTAGCAAGTTGGAGTTGTTCAGCCAGCTTGGCTAACAGCTTGTGTCGGCGGTGAAGGCGTGGATTGCGGTGGGTTGGATGCTCGTAGTGGACGAGCTTGAGTGATTTCAGCAGTTGCATGGTACCTCCTGCAAGTGTTCACATACAGCTTGTGGTCATAGGAGGAGATGGACAACCGGTAAGTTGAGAGATTGAGGATTAAGAAAAAGATTTGTTGAACAGGTGTTTTGAGAAGATGGAGTCGTCAATCGACGACTAAATCGTGTTAACACGATTTAAGAAACGACAGGGTGAGTTGAGAGAGATTCCAGCATAGCCTGCTGTGCCAGCTTTATAAAGTTATGTGCTCGACAAGTTCCCCACTCAAATCGTTCAATTTGCAGTCAAAGCCTTACAGCATTCAGCAATTACTGTTGTAGATGTAACGGCTTGTTGGGTTGCACTGCTGCCAACTGCTGTCGCTGCTGCCGTAACCTAGCACCGTCATCCATATCAGCCTGCTTCTGCTTACCTGAAGCTGCTGGCTTGGCTACATACACATAACGCTTCACCCACTTTGTCTTAGGTACAGCTACTGTCTGCTTCACCTGCTTCACTTCAGGTTCTGCCTGCTTGCATGCTCCCGCAACTACGGATTCACTAGTGCTTGGTATCAGCTGAAGTATATCCAAACGCAGTTGCCAGTCAGCTGCCTCTGTTTCAATGCGTATTGCTTCCAGTGCCTGCTGTATACCTCTCAGTATATTACTCATGTGCACACTCCTGCACCCTTAAGCGATGTGGAGTAAAATCACCAGCACAAATCTGTAAGTACTCCATGCTTTCAAACCGCAAACAGAAATTTCTATGCTGCAGAACCCAATTCATATCACCAACCACTCTGCTTCCGCTTCGCTGTTGATGTAGTGGTGGCACTGTTCACTTAGTTCTGAGAACTGTGCTGCCAATTCTGAGTGTGTGCCACGCTCCCTCATCTTTTCTGGGCGTTGGAGCTTAAGGGTTGTTTAGCTTATGGATGAGCAGTTTCAAAGAAACTTCCAACATCGTTTTTGATTTGCTGTAGCAAAGCGTTTTACGATGGAGCCTGGCTAGATAATGTCTGAGTCAGCAGTTCAGTGATTCGATTTGTGTGGTGAAGGTCTTTCCCGCGTAATGCTTGGCCTGTGGAATGAAATCCTCGTAGGCCTTCAGCAAGTCCGTGCCAGAGCCCATCGTCGGTAGGTGCTTGATCTGCTCTCAAAGGACCCTACCTCTTTTGATCGTTCTTCTTCCACAGACAAAGCCGAGGATCTTGCCAAAGATGGAGTCCACCGCTAGCCAGAGCCAACATTGGGACTTTTTTTAGCGATCAAAGTGCAGAGTTCATCGATTTCGATGAAGGAGCAGGCTTCGGTCTGTGGTGGGCTTGCTGGGAGTACTTGGGCAGCTTGCACCAACCAGCGAGAGAGAGTCTTGTGATG
>JAQWOT010000047.1 GCA_029245725.1 SAR324 cluster bacterium
GAATTGAAAGAATTAAGCGCTAAAAAGCCTACCAACCCAATTGCCAGATTAAGGACGAAGAAAGCACTGAATTTACGGTTGTTGCGGATTTCTCGCCAAGCCAGTTTAAACCAGATCTGCATAGGCCTTTGATCAAAGAAAAGAGAAAGAAAATGAGAGGATTATCAAAACGTTGATTTTAAACACCCTTACGCCGACAGCGCTCACTGCAGTAACGAACCTGGTCCCAATCACGGACCCATTTTCGCCTCCAAATAAATGGACGCTGACAAACAGGGCAAATTTTCTGGGGCAGGTTAGGCTTTTTGTGTGGCACGGTAGATAAGTAATCAGAATAGCATGAAAATGTGGGATTGTTTTGAGAAAATAAATAAACATTTTCTGCAACGCTCAGACCCCCGAAACATGTGGGTATTTGCGTTGCATCTTGGAAGGGGTCTTGTATCTTGCTGCTTTTAAAAACCTTCAATAACTTGCTAACTGTCTTCCCTGTCACCTCGGAGCATTGATTGAACGAACCAGCTGCCCATCTCAAATCGCTTGTCCGTACGATTCCTGACTTTCCAAAACCTGGAATACTCTTCAGAGACATCACGACCTTGCTGAGTAACCCTGCTGCATTTCAGGAGACTCTTCAGCTGCTGGTCAGTCGCTATCGTAATGCAGAGCTTCACGGTATCTGTGGCATTGAATCAAGGGGCTTTCTCATCGGTGCTCCACTCGCCTTGGAATTGGGGATCGCCTTCGTGCCTATTCGTAAATCTGGGAAACTCCCTGCGGCTGTCGAACGGGTTGAATACTCGCTGGAGTATGGAATGGACTCTTTGGAAATTCATAAAGATGCGCTTCAACCAGGTCAGCGAGTACTCCTGGCAGACGATCTTTTGGCAACAGGTGGAACAATTTCTGCGGCAGCGCAGCTTGTTCATCGATTGGATACTATCGTTCATGAAGCTGCTTTCATCATAGAATTGGAAGGCCTTGGTGGTCGAGAGAAACTGTCATGCCCAGCCTTTTCATTGATGCGCTTCACAGAGGAGTGATGGCAGATTCGTTCAAAAAGATCTGTGATTGGGTAGAAGTGAAAAAGCGCATAGAGAGTTGGAAACAAGCTGGGCAAAAGATTGGTTTTACGAACGGTTGCTTTGATATTTTGCATGCAGGCCATGTCCACTACTTGCAAGATTCATCAGCTCAAGCTGACAAATTGATTGTGGGGTTAAATTCCGATGCCTCTGTTCAAACCTTGAAAGGAAGCAGCCGTCCAATTGTACCAGAAGAAGACCGAGCATATGTCCTCAGCGGGCTGGAAGCGGTTGCTGCTGTAGTAATCTTTGAAGAGGAAACTCCATTTGAGCTTATAGAATGGCTAGAACCGGATTTGCTGATGAAGGGGGGTGACTACAAAGCTGAAGAGATCGTGGGTTACGACTCCGTCACAAAAAGAGGAGGGGTAGTGAAGGTATTGCCTTTTCTGGATGGCCGCTCAACGACAAATATCGTTCAACGTATCAGAGAACTGACAACATGATCATCGTTACTGGAGGAGCTGGTTTTATTGGCAGCAACCTGATCTGGGGACTCAACCAGATTGGTATTGAAGACATTCTTGTGGTGGATAATCTGTCTCAAGCCGATAAGCATCAAAATTTAAATTCCCTAAAGATTGCTGATTTTCTTGATAAAGAAGACTTCCTAGCTGAATTGCCGAAATTAGAGAATGTACAGACCATTTTTCACCAAGGTGCCTGCTCCTCGACTACGGAAACAGACGGACGCTACATGATGGAGAACAACTATCAGTTCTCTAAAACCTTGCTGCACCACTCTCTGGAAAACAAGATCAACTTCCTCTATGCCTCCAGCGCTTCAGTTTACGGAGATGGAAGCGCAGGATTTCGTGAAGAGAGAACCTGTGAGTGGCCTCTCAACGTTTACGCATTCTCCAAATTCTCCTTTGACAACTACGTTAGGCGGCGGTTATCCCAAGCTTCTTCACAGGTTTTGGGCCTGCGCTATTTCAATGTCTATGGCCCCCAGGAAAACCACAAAGGCAAGATGGCTTCTGTTGCTTTCCACCTCTTTGGCCAACTAGCCCAAGGTCAGAAAATGAAATTGTTTGCAGGAAGCGAGGGCTTTCGGCGTGATTTCATCTTCGTAGATGACATTGTGCAAATGAACCTGCATTTCTACCAGACCAAGGGCAGTGGAATCTTTAATGCGGGTACAGGGAAAGCAAGAAGTTTCCAAGACATCGCTACCATATTGCAACAGCTTGAACCAGCAGGACAGATCGAAATCATACCGTTCCCCGATCACCTCCAAGGCAAATATCAGGAATTTACTGAAGCCGACACGGATCTTCTATGTAAAGCAGGTTATAAGCGTCCAATGATTTCGTTGGAAGACGGAGTACGTCAATACTATGATCTCTGGAAGCGAACTGGAGGCTACCGTCGGGACTAAATCTATGACTTCATTTCCAAAGATCAATGCCATCTTGTACGACATGGATGGGCTGCTGCTGGATACAGAAAACTTCTACACCGATGTGACACAACAGATTGTCTCGCGATACGGTAAAAATTTTGACTGGTCCATCAAGTCACAGATGTTGGGGCGACCAGCCCTCGAATCTGCCAGAACCTTGGTTCGAGTGCTGGAATTGCCCATTCGACCCGAAGACTATCTCACGGAGCGGAAAGCACTGCTCAATCAACGTTTCCCGGAAGCAGAAGCGATGCCGGGAGCTATCAAACTGACCCAGCGAATGAAGATGGCTGGAGTACCTCAAGCCGTAGCGACTAGTTCAACCAAAGAGGCATACACCCTCAAAACTACAAAGCATCAAAAATGGTTTGCAGAGTTTGATGCCATCGTCACAGTAGATCATCCAGACATTCAAAACGGAAAACCTGCACCGGACATCTTTCTGGCTGCTGCAAGAAAACTTGGGGTTGCCCCCAGTGAATGTCTTGTCTTCGAGGATGCTCCAGCTGGTGTTGAAGCTGCAAAGGCTGCCGGGATGAGTGTGGTAGTGGTTCCTGATCCGCAGATGGATAAAAAAATGGTGAAAGACGCAGACCAAAAGCTAAATTCCCTATTAGAATTTGAACCAAGTGATTGGTCCCTACCAAACTGAATTTATTTTCATTTCTACCTGATTCACATGGCATGCGGAGAATTCACATGCCCACACCTCCAAAAGCGTGGCGGACTTGCTGCCTGCTTGCTGTTCTACTTGCCGCTTTGACTTTTACTCCCATTGTTCTGGTTCCGGATGAGATCGAACCAATTCTGATGGGGATGCCACGTACCCTTTGGTTAGGTATGTTGATTTCTTTCGGATATTTCTTACTCACTCTTTGGGGAGCTTTTATCCTGACCAGACAAAATGAGAGTGATTGATGTGGTTTGGTCTCTTGCTGCTGGCATATCTCATTGCCCTTGTCTATGCGCTACGTCTCTCTCAAATTGCTGAAGTTGGACCTGCCAGTGAGCACAGCTATCGCTTTGCTGATTCCAATATTGGTAGTGTCCTAGGGGTTCTTACTTTCTCCGCTACGCTGTTCAGCACTTTCACTCTATTAGGGCTTCCTGATTTTTTTCGAAACCATGGGGTAGGCGCTTGGATTTTTCTGGGTGTCACTGATATGGCAATGGCATTTCTTGCGCTCTGGTTTGGCTTAAAGGTACGTGAGAAAATTAGTGTTCAAGAGTTTGAAAGTGTTAGTGAAATGCTGGCAAAAACCTATCATGCAGATTGGGTTCGTTTCATCTACTGGGCTGGGATTTTTGTGTTTCTCCTACCCTACGTAGCCATTCAAATCAAAGGGGTTTCTAGCTTTCTTTCGGTCGCATTTCCTGTAGATATTCCGAACTGGAGTTGGTCTCTATTTATTTTTCTAGCCATTCTAATTTACAGCCACTTGGGTGGTTTGAAGGCCATCATCTACAACGATGCAATTCAAGGGATAATTCTGCTGATGATTACTTTGTTGATCGCTGCAATCTGTCTGGATCAGGTGGGTGGATGGACAAGCATGTTTCAACAAATCGAAGAGCAGAACCCCAAATTTCTTTCCATCCCTGGCCCCACAGGGCTCCTGAATACTCAGTTTCTATTGGCTTCCTTTCTAACTATTGTCCTGATGCCAATCAGTCAGCCACAGCTTTTTGCCCGATTCACCGTGATGCGTGATGAACGGAGTATGATTGAGATGGTGTTGGGGATGAGTGTCTTCGTTTTTCTAATCATCACACCAACCATTGCCATAGGGATGTATGGGGCTATTAACTATCCAGATTTGCCAGCCAGTGAATTCTGGGTCAACACCCTTGTTAACGATCAACCCGAAATTATTGGTGCCCTAGCTGTCGTGGGCTTGCTTGCAGCAGCAATGTCTACAGCTGACTCGCAGCTATTTGCATTGGAATCAGAGGTCAGCCCAACCATTCAAACCCATTCTTTTCGCAAGCTTCCTATCCTGATCTTTGCGATCATGGCATTTGGTCTTGCTGTGCTGAGTTCATCTGAGTTGGTATTGCTAGCTACAGTCAGTTTTGCAGGGACATCGCTCTTAGCCCCAATGATCCTCTTAGCAGTCCTCAGTAAAGATGGAGAGCACCCCCCCTTGTTGATTCCTGTCATCTGCGGCGTTTCACTTTTGATTTATCTCGTGTCACTGCTCAGTGGGTTTGTGCCGCAAGTGATTTTTGGATACCGTCTTGAGCTTCTTCTTTTATCTTTGAATGCCATCATAGTTGGCTTCTTTTACTTCCTTCGTGAGCAAAGCAGGGTGGCATGACGAAGTTTCGCCCCAATGTAGCGGCAGTAATCCTCAATCAGTGTGGCGACAAGATCTTGATGTTCCACAGGGTGGATGGACGGCGCAAAAGCTGGCAATTTCCTCAGGGTGGAGTGGATGCAGGGGAAACGGAAGAACAAGCTATTCTGAGGGAGCTAAATGAAGAGATTGGGACGAATGATGTCAAGATTCTCAAACAGAGTTCCAAGCGAACTCGCTATCAGTTCCCTAAAGCTGTCCTAAAGAGAATGCAACAAAAGAATCGCTGGAGGCAGTATTGGGGACAAGAGCAACGCTGGTTCCTCGTTCAACTGAATCAGGGAACAGAAACACTCTCTTTGAGTAACAAAGGACACAAGCAGGAGTTTGACCGCTTCAAGTGGATGAGACCTCAGGTGGGTTTGCGCAAGGTAGTGCGCTTCAAGCGCAAGGCGTATCGGAAAGGATTAAAGCGATTAGGTGTGATCTAGCGAAGCCGGAATCGATCAAGAATTTCGTTGGCCAGCCTGATGTAGCCAGTTGCTCCAATCGAGTTGAGGCTACGGTTGATTACATCCATGCCTGCAGCGCTGGCATCCAGTACCTGAGGACATTTGGGGATGATCGTTTGGAAGACACTCTCTCCCAACGTTTGATAGACTTGACGGCAAACTTTTTGGTGAGCTGGAATTTCGTGATCGAACATCGTCAGAAGAATCCCTGCAATCCGCAAATTTGGGTCGATGTTGGCTTGGAGATCTTTGAAGGCGAGTAGAAAGCGTTTGAGAGACTTGATAGCGAGGGCTTCACACTGCATCGGGACAATCACCAAATTCGAGGCGACCATTGCATTGATGCTCAGTGCATTTGTAGAAGCAGGGACGTCAATGATGATGAATTCGAACTCTCCCCGGGCATGGCGAGCAAGCCACTGATGTAGGTGGTGGTAGTCCGCAGCCACCTTCATCAATTCATTTTCGTGCGTCAGCCGATCCACATCATTCAGGATCAAGTGCATGTTCTCGGTGCTGGTCGGCAAGAGAACATCTGAAAGGGTCGTGCTGTCCTGGCAGAAGATTTCGAGAGTCCCCTGGATGACTCTCTGCTTAACTCCCATCGCTGAATAGACGGAGCCTTGGGGATCAAGATCCAACAGCAGAGTGCGATAGCCACCAAGGGCAAAGGCCGTTGCCAAGTGAACAGCTGAGGTGGTTTTACCAACCCCACCTTTCTGGCTCGCGAAGGAGATGACAGTGGCCATGCAGTAAAACCAGGAGCAGTTAGGACTTCAATAGCGAATCATTGTCCACCCGTCAATTCAGGTGGATAAGGTACCAGTTGCGGAATTCGTACCAAGCAATCGCCACCCTTCACATGCTCAATCGTGGGTGACCTCACGCCCTTTACGCCAGTCGGAAGTTCTGAAGGAATATCCTACCCCACGCTCCGTACTGATGAATTTTGGCTCAAAGCCTTGGTCAATCTTTTTGCGTAAGCGAGCGATCAGGGTGTCCACCACTCTTGCCTCAGGCTCATAATCATGTCCCCAGACCGTATTCAGGATCATATCCTTACTCAGGATACGATTCGGGTTCTTCATGAAATAGAGCAGCATCCGATATTCTTTTCGATTCAGATAGATGGTGTTGGATCCTCGCCGAACTTCCTTGTTTGACAGATTGATGGTCAGGTTATGTGCGGTGAGCAGTGAGTACTCATCCTGCTCATTATAGGTCCGTAGGAAGATGATCACTTCTTTGTTTTCACTTGGATATCCCTGCAGTTCATAACGAGTCAATTCAAAATCTTCATTTCGGGTGCTATAGCTCACTTCCTCATCCGTATTTGACTCACGAACAAGATGGGTCAACTGGGAGATCTGACGCCGCAAATTTTCTGGTAGTGGCAGTTCTCTTAGAAACTTGCCTTTGGTGCCCGGAGGTCCCAACAAACAATCAGGATCGTTCTTGTAATCCAGCAGAATGTTGTCTTGATCAAAGCGCATGATCAGATGGGGGAACGCCTCCACCAAAATTCGGTTCATGCGCTCCTGCTGACGGAGCTGCATCTCAATCCTTCGACGTTCCTGAATTTCTTCTAACAGGGATCGCTCATAGTTTCTTGCATGCAGGACAGAGCGTAAGCGAACCTGCATTTCAACAAGGTTGACCGGCTTGTTCAGGAATTCCTTGGCTCCCTTCTGGAAACACTGTAGGAACACTGTGCGATCTTCATCCGCTGTAATTACTACCACAGGCAAATTGAGCAAGCGAACTTCCTGCATCAAATCTAGGGCGGTGTGGGGAGAGTCCAAGTAGAAATCGATCAGCAGCATGTCGTAACTGTGCCGCTGTATAAAAGTAAGCGCCTCAGCATAAGTAGCTGCAGAGTCCACTTGGTAGCGTTCGCTGTCAATTTGAAGCAACATCTGCTCAACGATCAGACGTTGTTCCTCAGAGTCCTCAACAAGCAATAGACGGTACGAAGCTTGGGATTCCATAGCACTCACCAAAAGTAGTTACAGTTTTTTTCAGAAAAATACTTCGAGGGAAGTTGACACTAAATTAATGCTATTACAAGAAAACTCAACCCATCAGAAAAAAAGTGAATTTTCAGACAGAGAAAAAAATAGGGTTAGAATTCCAAAAATGTCAGGAAATCTTTAGGATCAGGGATGATGCCCGCATGACGTTTAATTTCCTGATCGTGGGCATTCAGAACCACGTAAAAGGGAAGAGCCAAAGTGTTAAAGCGCTGCATTTGCAGCTCCCGGTTCACCTCCTGAAAGGAGCCTCCGTCCGTGTAGAGCTGCGCAAGTACAAACTCTTCTTGAAATACCTTCAACACTTCTGGTTTGGCAAAAACACTTTTCTCCATCCAGCGACAATTAACACAGGTATACCCAGTAAAATCCAGAAACAGGGGCTTTTTGGTTTCCTGAGCAACAGCAAGGGCTTCAGGAAAATTATCATGCCAGACCAATCCAGCCTCTGCCGAAAGTTTTTCAAAATCACCAGTTCCTTGGATTGGTGGTGGTAGGTAGCTCTCAACCAGCGGATTGAGCTCCTTTCCTACCACACCTGATCCGAAGTAAAGCCCGAAAATCAAGAAAACAGCCCCAAAACCAAGATAACCTGGGCCCAGATGGCCAATGCTGATCCCTTTGATGGGAAACTGTCCTAGTAGAAATGCTGCGATGGCAACCATCAGCACCGCCCAAGCTGCCAAAACTACTTCACGATCCAGCACGCCCCATTGCCACACCAAATCAGCGTTACTGAAGAACTTCCAAGCAATCCCCAACTCCAAAATCCCCAGAACAATCTTGAGGTGCTCCATCCAGTTACCCGAAAGGCCTCGAGAACGACGAATCAAGGTTGGGAAAAGGCCCATGAGAATGAACGGCAACGCAAAGACTGTTGAGAACACCAACATTCCAATGATCGGTAGAAACCACTCTCCTCGGGCTGCTGCCAATAACAGAGTGCCCACAAACTGGATCGTGCAGGTGAAGGCAGTGAAGGTAAAGGCCACCCCAATCAGGAAGATGCCTGCCAAACCCCCAGTCTTTCTGGAAAAGGAGTCCAGCCGGTTGATTAATGCAGGTGGTAGACTAAAATCCAGGAAACCGATCAAACTCACCGCAAACAGCACAAAGAGGACACCAACAGCCAAGTTCAACCATGGATTGGAAGCTAGTTGAACAATCCCTGCGGCTCCAAACAGCAGTGACATTCCCATGCCCAAGATGGTGTAGGTTCCGACCAACCCTAGGGCAAAGGTGGTGACCAGTCGAAGTGACGCACCACGAGATTGTTGAGCTTGTGCTGTAAAAAAGGAAACGGTGATTGGAATCATTGGTAGAACACAGGGAGTCAACAAAGCAAAAAATCCTGCCAATACTGCTAAACCCAGAAAACTTAGTAGGCTGGTTGCTTCCTCTACCTTAACAACTCCACCCATATCAGGATTGATGCTGAAATTGGGTACAGAGTATTCCGAGCGCACACTACCTGAAGTGATTGCAGTAGGAAGAGAGAATTTTACTTCATTAGGTGGCAAACAAACTCGGTTACTACAAGCCTGAAAGGTGATGCGGCCTTCTCCAGCACTATTCCTGCTTTCAGTGCTCGGTACTTTGAAATTCTGGTAAAAGCTACTCTCACCCTTGTGGTAACTCAGGACCATTCCCAATACAGGATCGGGTTCTGAAATTGGATTGGTTTCGTAAAAAGGCCCCAAGGATTCCCAATTCCCGGCATCCCATTCCAATGCTGAGGCAATTGGAGCGAATTCTTCCTTGGATGGAACCACCGAGTAAATTTTCCAACCCTTCTCAATCTGGGCAGTCACTACGATCCGAACATGTTCCCCCGGTCTAGGATTGCTGGGTTCCAGTGCGCTCTGAACTCTCACGATAATTTCTGGAATTTCAGGATCATCGAACTGAGCCGTAGCCGAAAGTGGCCATGAAAGAAGTAACAACAGGAGCAGGATTCGCATCTTTTAGTTCGTTTTCGAAAGGAGATGGGTTCGTCCGTCTTGAAGACTTTGGTCCAGATAGGCCCCGTAGAAATCAACAGTCAGGAACCCCACGATTGATGAGGCGACTTCCAGACCATCCGGCCCCAAAAAAATTATAGTGGGAGTTACATCCACTTGGTAGCGTTGAATCAAATCCTGGTTGCTGATTTTTTTCCGTCAAAATCGTTCAGTTTGGTCTCTGGCTCATCATGTTGAACACGAAAAAATTTGGAAATTGTTTCATAGTCTCGACTGCGTAAAACTGGACCCAGCACCTCACGATCCAATGCCTGACAATACATGCAATATTCCGCTGTGAAATAGAGAACAACTACTCTATCTGGGAACTCATCTACAAATGCTTTCAAATCGGTTGCTATTGGCATTTCTGGAATACGAGCATTGCTCTGGCGAGTTCCACTGATCAAAATCATCAGCATTAACCCCCCCCAAAATTAACAATCTTTTTTGTATTTGTCCTCTAGTCAGACTTAATCGCAAGTGAGATAAAAAATTCATTAAGTACTTCATAATATTTGAATATAAATGAAAAAAAGATTGGACATCATAAAACCAAAATGTTAGACAAAATGCCATTAATTTTTGTATTCGAATTGTCAGAATCCGTATCTAAGGCAGTGAATACAGATTTTCCTAAGGATCATGTGCTTGATCAAGGTCATGGTTCAGAGTTTTTTGATGACTGATTTGAGGTTTCCAGACCCGAAAACAGAAGAGGATTCATGATGAGAAAGAAGTTGGTCTCTCTGGGCATGACCGCGTTGCTGCTGGCAGGATTAGTTGCAACGAGTCAGACAGTGAGTGCTAAGGAAATGTCAATCCAGGAGAGAATTGCTGCTGGTAAGAAGATCGCCTGGAACCGGCGAGGAGGAAACTGCCTCGCCTGCCATGTGATGGATAACGGCGAATTGCCCGGTAACACCGCTCCCGCGCTGATGATGATGAAGCAGCGTTATCCAGATTGGAACGATTTGCGAGCCCAGATTTGGGATCCCAGAGTCCGCAACTCCAATGCATTCATGCCACCTTTTGGGGCTCACCGTATTCTCTCTGAGAGAGAAATTGACCTTGTCACTGACTACATTCACTCATTGTAAGGAGAAAAGATGAATCGTAGGGAATTTTTAAGAAAAGTTGGCTTTGCGGGAGTCCTTGCTGCGGCTGTCTCCGCAGGTCTCACGTTACCCAAAAAAGTTTGGGCTGCTTGGAATCAAAAGGCTTTCCGCTCAAAAACCACATCGGAAGCTTTGAATCAGGTTCACGGCTCACAGAGTATGATCGATTCTGATAAAATTTTCATGAAGGCTCCAGATATTGCCGAGAATGGAGCAGTCGTTCCCATCACAATCCAAGCAGACTTGCCTAACGTAGAATCGATTTCTCTTTTGGTTGATGAGAATCCAAATCCGTTGGCTGCGCACTATCAGGTTGGCAAAGGATTGCGTCCTTATGTTTCCACCCGCATCAAGATGGGCAAAACATCTGCCGTCCACGCTGTTGTCAAAGCAGACGGACAACTTATGAAAGCAACCAAAGAAATTAAGGTGACCATTGGTGGTTGTGGTGGTTGATTCAATTATTCATCTACTTTAGAGAGGAAACATGTCCATTCGAATGAGAGCTAAAGAGCAAGGCGGACTCGTTACGGTAAAAGCGCTTGTAAAGCACCCTATGGAAACTGGTCAGCGCAAAGACA
Organism: SAR324 cluster bacterium; assembly: GCA_029245725.1. Taxonomy (NCBI): domain Bacteria; class Deltaproteobacteria; species SAR324 cluster bacterium. The sequence continues at coordinate 11,029 of JAQWOT010000047.1, forward strand.
AAAGTGGAAATAAAATTCCAGAACACTTCATTCAACAAATCACTGCCAAGGCAAATGGTGAAGTTATTATGGAAGCACAGTGGAGCCCAGCAGTTTCCAAAAACCCCTATCTTGCTTTTCAATACGATGGGAAAAAGGGTGATACTATTGAAATCGCTATGATCGACAATGAAGGCAAAACTTTTGACGGTGAGGGCAAGGTCAAATAATTTATCCACAGACAAGGAGAGAAGCACATGAAGATTAAGAAATGGCTGGCCTCCCTAGGGCTGATTGGACTGTTCGCAATGAGCAGTGTTTCTGCCAAAACAGATCCAGAAACCGATCGTAAGGCATTTGTCGATTACTTCAAGAACCGCCATAGTGATGTTGAAATGAGTGCATACATGAATGGCGTTTACGCACTGAATCAAGCGGCTTACGACGAATGGCTATCAATTGAGGAGTTTCCACCTTATGAGTTGGCTCTTGGCGAAGGTGAAGACATCTGGAACACTCCTTTTGCCAATGGCAAAACTTACCAAGATTGTTTTGACATGACCCCAGAAGATGGTCTTCGGGCTAAATATCCGCATTGGGATGATGCCCGCAAACAGGTGGTCACCCTGGAGTTAGCCTTGAATGAATGTCGGTCTGCAAACGGAGAGAAGCCTTTCGGTTGGAAAAAAGGAAAAATTGCCTCGCTCAGTTCGTACGTAGCCTTCCAGGGTCGGAGTCATGCAATCCAGGTTAGCATTCCCAATGGAGATGCTTTGGCTGCCTATGAGATGGGTAAGGAATTTTACTACACAAAGCGTGGTCAACTGGCGATGAGCTGTGCAGACTGCCATGTGTACAACTCCGGTAACAAGGTGCGCGCTGACATGCTAAGTCCTGCTCTCGGCCACACCACTCATTTCCCGGTTTATCGGTCAAAGTGGGGGGCGATGGGAACAATGCATCGCCGATACGGTGGTTGTAATGAACAGGTTCGTGCCAGATCTTTCAAGGCCCAAAGTCCAGAGTACCGCAACCTCGAATATTTCATGGCCTACATGAACAACGGCATGGAAACCAACGGCCCTGGTGCCCGCAAGTAATCAAGGAGAAAGAGAAATGAAGCGAATTTTACTAGTTTCAGGCCTTTGCGGTCTCCTTGTCGCCCCTGGCGCCCTGATGGCTGCTGAATTCGGCAAGTGTGATCAAGATACGTATCCTCTGCACAAGGCAGTTGCCGTAGCGGCCCACGAAGCTGCTGATACTGTTGATGGTCAATGGTGGAGAGCCAGCATGCCTAAGCCACTGGATGAAGCAGCGAAAGCTGAGAATGCAGGTGACTACGAGCGCGCATGTGAGATCATCATGCAAGTTGAACACGAAGGTCGTGCCGGATATGTTCAAGCCATCAACCAAAGGGGAGCTGGTCCCCGCTTCTAAGGTCTACAAACCTACCTAGACTAGTCAGGGAGTCTGAGCTTCAGTTCTCCCTGGCAGACCCACTCCACGAAATTAGTTTTTTTGAGGTCAGATGTCTTTTTCCCGCAGAGAGTTCCTTCAAGTGATGGGAGCGGCAGCCGTTGCGGGTCTAATGCCCGGAACTCTACGAGCTAGTCAACATTCTTCCACCAATCCTTACGATTTTGCCAAGTTTGGTAATGTCTCACTGATGCATTACACGGACTGTCACGCTCAGTTGAACCCGATTTACTTCCGGGAACCCCATATCAACTTGGGTATCGCTGACATGTTTGGCAATCCCCCTCACTTGGTGGGTGAGTACTTGCTGAAGCATTTTGGCATTCCAGCCAACTCACCCGAAGCCTATGCATTCAGCTATCTGAATTTCGCAGAAGCTGCCGAAAAATATGGTCGTGTTGGAGGATTTGCTCATTTGAAGTTCCTCGTGGATCTGCTCCGAGCCGAGCGCCCAGGTGCATTGTTGTTAGACGGTGGTGACACCTGGCAGGGTTCAGCGACCTCACTTTGGACAAATGCTCAGGACATGGTCGATGCCCAGATCAAACTTGGAGTCAATGTGATGACAGCCCACTGGGAGTTCACCTATGGCGCAGAGCGGGTGCAAGAGATAATCGAAAATGACCTTGCCAATGTAGGTCTGGAGTTCGTGGCCCAGAACGTCCGTGATACAGATTTTGAAGATCCAGTCTTTCCTGCTTATGTGATCAGAGAGATTAATGGCCATGCTGTCGCTATTATTGGTCAAGCTTTCCCATACACTCCGATTGCCAATCCCCGCTACATGATTCCAGAGTGGAGCTTTGGTATTCGTGACATGGAGATGCAGGGGAGAGTCAACGAGGCTCGTGATGAGGGTGTCGAGGTAGTAATTGTCCTCTCCCACAACGGGATGGATGTCGATCTTAAGATGGCCAGCCGAGTCTCAGGAATTGATGCGATCATGGGTGGCCACACTCACGATGGAGTACCCCAGCCAATTCATGTCAAGAACCCAGATGGTGATCACACACTGGTGATCAACTCTGGTTCGAACAGCAAGTT
>JAQWOT010000048.1 GCA_029245725.1 SAR324 cluster bacterium
CCTTTCTAGGGGGTATCCACTGGATAGTGGCGGTCATTTGGCTAAATTGATCACAGGCCCTAGCTTAAGAGGTTTGGGTGTGCATCCATGAGCAAATCATCAAAGAGACCTGCTGCGTGGCGGTAGGAAGCCAGACAGGTAACCATTGCGGCATTGTCTGTACATAATTTAGGTGGAGGATACCAGAGTTCGATACCTTGCTTTTTTGCTTCCTCCTCAAAGGCTTCTCTTAGAAATTTACTGGCTGCCAAGCCACCAGAAACTGAGAGGCGTTTCAAGCAGTAGGTGTCTAAAGCTCGGAACGTCTTATGAATCAACACTCGAGCCACACTTCTAAAAAAGCAGGCCAATACTTCGGGTTCATCTCGTTTTGCTTTTTCGGGCTCTTGTTCTTTAAACCTCAGAAGTGCTGTCTTTAGCCCACTGAATGAAAAATCAAAATCTGGTTCATGAATGCGAGGGCTTGGGAAATCGTAACTGTTTCCTGGATTTCCAATAGCAAAACGGTCTACAACTGGCCCTCCCGGCATTGGATATCCAAATAGTTTCGCAACCTTGTCCACACATTCTCCCGCTGCATCATCCATACTTCGACCAACAATTTCGTAATCGAAGTGATCTCTTGCATGCATCAGAAGAGTGTGTCCTCCAGCAACTACCAAATGTAATATTGGATACTGAAAGAGTTGGCCTGAGAGAACACCTGCGTAGGGATGCGCTTCAACGTGGTTCAGACCAATGAGAGGGATCTTTAATGAGAACGCAAGTGTTTTGGCGACCATCACTCCAACTATAAGAGCTCCAAGTAATCCTGGCAAATTACTAACAGCAATGTAGTCAAGGTCTTCTAACTTCACATCTGCTTTACGACATGCCTCATCGATCAAAGCATGAATCACTTCGAGGTGTTTACGGGCTGCTCGCTCTGGAACAACCCCTCCAAATTCTGCATGGTCCCGATATTGAGATAATGTCAGGTTTGCCAGAATTTCTTGGTGCCCGCGCAGGATTGCAACTGATGTATCATCAAATGTTGTATCAATCCCAAGTCCCAAGGCATTTTTAGTCAAATTTATTCCCTAAAGTATGTTGTTGAATCAGAGCAATACGTGAATATCATAAAGGGCATGAGTGTAGGCAGTCACCGCAAATCCACGCACAAAATAAAGTACTGTGAACAATAAACCAGCTACCCAGCGAAACAGGAAGCTATGCAAATCAAAGTCATCTCCCAGACTACCTACATAATGAGCTAAGGCAAAGAGAAATGAGGCGGAGAGGATCGCAATCACAGCTGTTAAAACCGTACTCCGCAAAATGGAGTGTAACCCAAAAAACAACCCATTCAACAGCAGCACTCGAAAAACAAATTCTTCGTATAACCCCGCACCAATCGAGAGGGCGAGTTTTTGAGCTGACTGGTTACCAATCAACAGATCTAAAACACTCGAGTATAAGAGTAGGTTCACCAAAACTCCTAGGACCGTGCTGTAAATAAAGGCCTCTAGAAGTAAGATCCCGGCATAATTTAGTGGCAAGCCGATCTCAGGTCTTTTCAATCGAAGCCAGACGAGAGCACCAATCAGAATACCGATCAAAACAAAGGTCACATGTTGTGGCCGAATTTCAAACGCCTGAAACACGTATCGCACCCAAACATCCATCGCGTTGCGGATCTGCCAGGCTCCTCCCGTGTCACTCAAAAGCAATAGGATTTCGTAGCAAACCAATAGGGGTAAGGCTAGAAGCACAGAGGCATAGGGGCTCCTAGTCGTCTCCCAGTAGGAAGGCATCATAAGGCTTTAGACTAGATTCTTGTGATTTGGACGGAGTCGATGAAATTCAAGCGACGTAGCTCAAAGGCGCGATCTTCGGCTTTATCCTTGGGCACCTTGCCAACACGAACCCGGTAGAGAACACTGTTGTCCTGATTAATGTGCGTATGAATATACGCATCAGGGAAGCCCTTCTCACGCAGTTGATTGAGCACATCCTCAGCATTTTTTCGCAATTTCGAAGAAAATACTTGAACAGTATAACTTGAACTTGGCTCTGAAGGACGGGCTTGATCGACTGATTCCATGTTTTCTTCATTAGCCGACTCCAATTTGAGATCTGGAGTTGCTACTGCAGGGCGTGCAGGAGGCTGCAAAAGATCTGTCGGACGAGGAGAATTCTTAAGTGTAGTGGCTGCAGAACTAAGAGCCTCCGTACGCTGCTGCAGACGGTCTAATCTTGGTAAATCTAAATTTATTTGATCTTCTTGGGGTTCACTCAGCCCAAAAAAACGAAGATCTTCTTTTTTAAGATCAGGTGCTTCTGGGCGATTTGTTTCCTTAGAAGCAATGCTTGTTTCTGGTAACTGGCGCATGCTTTGCCCCGTGATCATACCCATATAGAAACTGACGACTAAGCTGAACCCACTTATTACCAGAATCATCATTGCAACCGGATAGGAAAGTTTCAGCAGAAACATTGCTTTTTGTTTAGCCATGAAGATTCCGTTAAGTGGGGATCCAGCGGCCCCGCAGGGTAGGATAATTCAGTTCTTGCTGTAGCATTTCCAAAAAATCTTTGCGCCCCAGCTCCTCAGCTCCCAAGCTCAAAAGATGATCAGTTGTGACCTGACAGTCAATCAATCGCAATCCTTGTTCCATTGCAAACTTAGATAGTGAAACCAAGGCCAATTTTGATGCATTACTTTTTTTGCTAAACATAGACTCACCAAAAAAACAATGTCCGAGGGAAATCCCATAGAGTCCTCCCACCAATTGATCTTCCTCCCAGACTTCAATGGAATGGGCAAATCCTTGCTCATGCAACCGAATATAGGCATTTTTCATTGCCTTCGTGATCCAAGTGCCTTCCAAAGCCCGAGTGGTAGCACACTGATCAATCACCTCAGCAAAGTGAGTGTCATATCGCACTTGATGGGGTCTGTTACGAAGAACTTTTGCTAAACTGCGGGTAATGTGGATCTTGTCAGGGAACAGAACTAGTCTGGGATCAGGACTCCACCAAAGTAGCGGCTGCCCTTCTTCATACCAAGGGAAAATTCCTTGTTGATAGGCCATCAGAATCCGATCACTTGAAAGGTCTCCGCCCACTGCCAACAAGCCGCTGGGTTCTGCTTCATTAGGTGAAGGAAATTGTAAAATATTCGGATGAAGTTGGTAGATTGGCATCGGCCTTCAGCTAAAGACTTCCGTCACAAAACAGATTGCTTTTTAAATGGCATCCACCTCTCAAATAGAAAATGGAATAATTCTACCTAAGTGGGGAATCCTCGGGGCAGGAGCCATGGGCTGGCTTTGGACTTATTACCTTCAGCGAGCAAAAATAGACACTCTACTCCTGCAGCGCCAAAATACCAGTTATCGAGAATGTATAATTCAAAAGGATAATCTTTTCGAAAATTGCAGAACCTCTGCAACGAAATCAGATAATCCCTCCTTACCAACTTTAGAAGCACTGATTATCGCTACCAAAGCCTATTCTGTAAGGAGTGCTCTTCTGCCACTTCAGGAAGCATTGATTTCAAAGCAGATCCCGATAATTTTATTACAAAATGGTCTTGGTGTTTTTGAAGAAGTCCGCGAGCTTTTCTCTGAACAACCTATTCTGATACTATCAACTAGCAATGGGGCTTACTGGCACGAGTACGAATTTCTCAAACTTACTGGAACAGGCTCCAGTTATCTTGGCACATTGGACAACTCCGTCCCAAGGTCATTGAAAAACATACTTTTCAAAAGACTTAAAGCGACAGGACTTCCTGTTTTACTCACTGACAACATCCTTAAACAACTTTGGGAAAAACTTCTTGTCAACTGTTCCATCAACAGTCTTTCAGCTTTATGGTTGTGTCGAAACGGAGACTTGCTTGATAATCCAAATTCTAAGCAAATCTGGAAGAGAATTGTCCAGGAGGGGGTTCAGATGATGAGACTAGAATTGTGTCAAGAAGTTGAACCTTTAGAAATTCTCACTTTGATTGATCAAGTCGCCTACAAAACCAGTGCGAACTACTCTTCTATGTATGAGGATCGAAGAAGAAATCGACCTAATGAGGTGGATTATATTCAGGGTTATTTGGTCAGGAAGGCTCACCAGCATCATCTCTCTGTTCCAACACTGGAAACATTGGCAGAACTCTTAAAATTTCCTGAAAACTCTTCATTAAAACAAACACCAAATTGAGCTAGTAGTATGGCTACTGGATTCTACACCAACAAAATTTATCTTGAACACGACACAGGCAACCACCCCGAAAATGCTGACCGCCTCCGAGCAGTCGATCAGCATCTACAGCACAGTGGTCTGTGGAATGAATTAGCGGTGCGTCCCGGACGCACCGCAGAACTTAAAGAAATCGAAATGTTACACTCCAAGAGGTATATCGATTCCGTTCAGGAAGCGGTGGAACTGGGTAGAGGAACACTTGGAACCCCAGATTGTGTCATTTCCCCTGGGACTTTCGGTGCAGCCTCACACGCAGTTGGAGCAGTTCTCGATAGTGTTTGCCAGGTTGCTGAGGGCAAACTAGACAATGCCTTTTGTGCTGTTCGCCCTCCTGGCCATCATGCTGAACATGACTCAGCGATGGGCTTCTGTTTCTTTAACAATGTAGCAATTGCTGCGGAATTTTTGCGGAAAAATTTAAGATATCAGAGGATTCTCATCTTTGATTTTGACGTACATCATGGCAACGGCACACAGCATCTCTTTGAAGAAAACGCACAGGTCCTATACGCAAGTACACATCAAGACCCAAGAACTTGTTATCCTGGGACTGGTTTCGCCCATGAAACTGGCTTTGGATTAGGTAAGGGATTTACATTAAATTTTCCTATGCCTCCTGGTACATCAGATGAGAAATATTTAGAATTTTTCCATAATCGAATCATTCCTCAATTCAAGGAATACAAACCAGATTTCATACTTCTTTCTGCCGGTTTTGATGGACATATTCGTGACCCGCTAGCGATGCTGAATCTCACAGAAAATTGCTATCGTGAAATTACAAAAACAATGAGAACTCTCGCTGAAAAATTTGCGGCTGGTCGTATCGTAAGCTTGCTGGAGGGGGGTTATGATCTGGAAGCACTAGCTTTAAGTGTAGAAGCCCATATTCAGGAACTTCTAAACTGATGGAAGATTTGCAAAATTTGCAAGACTTTGAAAAGTTAAACATCAACTGGTTCCCAGGGCACATGCGCAAGGCGTTACGAGGAGTAGGGGATCAAATTAAAAGAGTTGACGTTGTCCTTGAGTTGAGAGACGCCAGACTCCCCGTCACTTCACAAAATCCTGACTTACAAAATCTTCTGATCAACAAACCTTCTTTAATTCTGTTCAATAAATCAGATCTGGCTGATCCAAATCAAATCAAGAAGTGGGAGTCAAAATTAAAAAACGAATCGACCAAGCCCTTCCTGTTTGTGGATGTAAAAAAGAGAAAAGGACTCAGCCAAATTATTCCCAATTCAAAAAAACTGATGCAAACACGCTGGGAGAATCTGCGAAAAAGAGGCATCCGCCCCCCAGTTTTGAGACTGATGGTTATCGGTATACCTAACGTGGGGAAATCAAGTTTGATAAATGCTCTTGCTCGTCGTGGGGCTACTCAAACTGGTCCCAAGCCTGGAGTGACTAGACATCAGGAGTGGATTGTTCTCGGCCAAAATGCTGAACTACTGGATACTCCAGGAATCCTCTGGCCTAAAATCCAAAATACCATTGATGGATTGAACCTAACCCTCATTGGAGGCATCAGAGATGAAATCGTTGGTGTAGAGAACTTAGCCAACTATTTGATTCAACTAGGTAAACAACGTTTCCCTCAAAAGCTACTATTAAGATATAAAATTGAAGGCTGTGAGGCACAAAGCTCACAGGAAATTCTTCATCAAATCGCCAACAATAGAGGTTTTTTTCGGACAGGGGGAAATGTAGATATTCAGCGAGTTTCAGAGATGCTTCTCCACGATTTTCGGGAAGGACTCTGTGGCCCAATTAACCTGGATCTACTGTAATCTACATAATTGTCCTGACTCCGCTAACTCTGAGAAGTAGGCGTTTCAGGAATCCACCTGCCCAGTTCTTTTGCCTAATGTGAAACAAACCCAAACTACTGGGATTCTCGATGCAGCTTCGATGGCCACTCCAGTAAATTTCAGACACAAGTTGCTGAATACAATCCTCACCCTCAACCACCGCAATTCCATTAAAACTTGCCGGACCAGATCCCTCTCGAGCTTGTAGATTCAACTTACCACTTACCCAGATCAACAACTGGGAATCTAATTCTCCAAAATCACTCGCTGAAGGTAAATTCAGAACCAAGTTTCCATCTACAAAGATGGATAACGGTACCACCAAGCTATGGTTGTCGGAGGCAATCTGGACATTTTCACCAGACCAGTCCAGTTGCTGAGATCAAGAATAAGAAAAATCAAAAGGTGGTTTCATACAAGTATCAGCTAACCAGATCCAATGTCTTAAACTCGTCTCAACTAATTCTCGATCCTCACTAACATCCCAAATGAGCTTGGGTGGTAATTTAGGAGATTCTCGCTGATGATATGCTAATTTAGTCACATCGAATTGATTGCTTGAAAGTAGCACTTCAATGCTGATTTCTGACTGGGAAACCGTTTGATAATTTAGACCAAGCAGCAAATTTGTTCCTCCATCCACTTCACTCGCTAGCGCTTGCCAATCTATCCCCATTCCAGATGATATCGGCAAAATTTTCGGAGTTGCCATTAAAAGTGATCTGGGCATGTTTCTTAGGGAATCCAACCCCAACAACGCAACCACTTGGGCTTCCTGATAAATTTTTAAGCGATCCAGTAAGATTTTGCTGTGAGCTTTACTTTGAGTCTCACTTTGATAGATCCGAGCGACTAAAGCTGAAAGATAAACGTACAGCATTAGTGTAAGAAGAAGGACAAATCCTTGGCAGTAGCTAGGCAGGTAGGCTGGAGAAGAGTTCGATTTGGGTGGCCTGCTCGTTCTCATGAAATGGAAATTTCAGTTGCTCAAGAGATGGATTATTTCTCCGAGAAAATCCCTTCTCAGTAATTTCTTTTTCAAGAATTTTTATTTTCGAGTGTAGTGCATCTGCAGACTTGAACCAATTATCCTTTGAATAATGATTGGTCCCCACTTTCCCAGTCTGAACGCTCAGACGCCATTGTTGCAGACCTCTCCGCACCTGCTGACCCCATGCAAGCCTGCAAAAGTGGCGCGGACCGACAGTTGGCTGAGTTTCGAAATAGAGAAACATAAAAACACTCAGGAAGTTATCTTTCTTTTTGGCAGTATTCGTAACACCAGAATCCTAATCGCAGGAATTCTGCGGCTAATAAGGGTACAAACAAAATCAGTGCCTGAAGATTCGATGACTTTTCATTCAGAAATAAGTGAATTGCTGTCAAAACCACTGCAAAATAGATGAGACGATGGATGTTTTTCCAATGATTCACACCGAGTTTTCTGACCATTGCATTGCTACTGGTCAGGGCTAGTATCAAAAGGATTAGAAAGGCTAGAAACCCTGTGAGTAAGTAGACTCTATGAAGATCTTTCCACAAAATCTCCCACTCAGGATTATCAAGTACGTGCAATGTAAAATGCAGAGCCGCATAGAAGGCCGATGCTAGCCCAATACTTCTTCGATGGGATTGAAGCCGCTTGATCCAACTAAAACCACTCCGCTTCCCAAGCCAAATTCTTAACGGAGAAAGCCATAAAATACCCACTAAAAAATAAGCAGCCCAGTCTCCTGTTGCATGAACAAGATACTCTACAGGGTTTGCGCTCTCAGTAACTTGAGTTCCTATCCAAATTAATGGTAAGAGGCAGGCAACCCAAAAGAATTTATTGGTTGTTCGCGATGCTTTGGATGACAAATCACGAGTTAAGCATGTATTATTAGATCAGGATTGCAGATTTAGAATTTGCCTTGACTCACTCAGAATGCCTAGTTAACTTTTTGAAGCCTTCAAACTTGTTTCAAACAAGTTCGTTGACCTAGGGAGGAGTTAGTAGCCTCCAATAGTTGGGGGCTACAGTCCTAGGTCGAATCATATTAAAAATTACTTCCGCGCCTTCATCCAATCTGTGAGATCATCCCTGAGCCC
>JAQWOT010000049.1 GCA_029245725.1 SAR324 cluster bacterium
ACGAAGCACATACTCATCTTCTTCTACCATCCACTGTTGCCAAAGTGGCAAGGCATCTTCCCCGTCTCGTTCCATTCCACGCTTCAGCCGTAATTCTCGATTTGTCTCAATGTAGATTGAAAAACTGAGATAACGACGAAACTCTGATCTCGAAGCACTAACACCCTCTAAGATCATAACATAACAGGGTTCTAATGTTTCCCACTGTCCCAGTTGGTTAGCCTGCCAATCGAACTTCTGGTAGTGAGCTACATGGTTTTGCCGTAGAGGTTCCAAAACTTGTTCAATTAGCCGTGGGTACCAGTCGACAGGATGATCCCAGGAAGCAAAATCATCGGTATGTATGATAGGACAGTTATCGAGAGACCCAGCTAGACTTGCAGCAAACGTAGTTTTGCCAGCTCCACCGCAGCCATCGATTGCTATGATACGAGTTCGCATTTGATCTGGAGATGTGGCTGCTGAGATGAGCTTTTTGATTTCTGGTAAAAGTTGCATAGAGTAGAAACTGTGGCAGAAAGTCGAAAACAAGTTCTCAGGGCACCGGACTATGAAAGCCTGACAAATTATCACAAAATTATGGTTGCCCCAAATGCGCAGCTGAACTTAGAAAGTCCGACACTAATTGGATAGACCCAAAATATTGGGCTACTTATGTGAACAGAGACAGAAATTTTTGCAAATAGAAATTTATGTTTGACAAAAAAATATTTTTTCGGTTAACTAATTGTAAATCACTTATGACAACGTTGTCATAAGCAATTCTTTGAGTAGAGATGAGTTTGGTGACAATTTCTGATGTTGCTAAAGCGGCTGGCGTATCCATGAAAACCGTTTCGAGGGTTTTAAATAAGGAGCCCAACGTCCAAGCATCAACTCGGGAGAGAGTACTCAGGTTTATGCGTCAACTAGACTATACGCCGTTCACGGCAGCCCGAACGATGCGCACTAAGAAAACTGGATTGATTGGTGTAATAACTAGAGCGATAACCTCGGTGTCGATGACTCCCGATAGAGCAGGTCTTCCCGCAGTCAATCTGCTCAAAGGAATCCAGACCGTGATAGATCAGTGTGAAATGTTAATGATGGTCGCAGATACAGGAGAAAACTCAGCAAACATTCTGAAATTAACACAGACTTTCAGGGAGCACCAAGTAGAAGGAATTCTGTTTGTAGCTGATTATCACCAAGAATTTAACCCTCCGAAAGCATTTCTTGAAATACCAACTGTGTTAGTTAATTGCTTTGACAAGCAGCAGAGGCTCCCTGCAGTGGTGCCAGATGATTCAGAGGGAGGTTACCTTGCAGCAGAGGCGGCACTGTCAAAAGGACACCAGCGTATCGGACTGCTAACTCTTCCAGAAACCATTGTAGCTTCAAAACAAAGAAAAATGGGGTATCTCAGAGCGCACAAGGAGCGGAGTATACAGGTAGATCCAGACTTAATTTCAAGTGTAGGGGATGTAGGAGATTCTCCGGATGTGGAGCAGCAAACGCTAAAAAAACTACTGCAGACGCTACTAAAATTAGAGAGCCCGCCAACGGCTATATGCTGTGGAAACGACAAAATGGCAATGAATGTCTACATGCTACTGCAGCAGTGGGATATCTCCATTCCAGAACAGATTTCTATTATAGGATTTGATGATTACACCCTGGTTTCTGAACTGCTAAATCCTGGACTGACCACTGTTCAACTACCATACGTAGAAATTGGTGAGGCAGCTGCGGCTTTGTTAATTGAGAAAATCAAAGGATCTGTAGGGGCAAAAGAGCCGACCAAGATGATCAACCAACTAATTGGACCAGTTGTATGGCGTCATTCCGTTAAGGACTTTCTTTAGAAGAGTGCTTTTCGGCTTATTTAATTCACATAAATTACAAGGGGAAGCAAATAAATTAAAATAAAAACAAACAATGAAGCAGTCTAATCTGAGTATAGAACAGTGACTAAAAACTGAATACATTCAATAGATGAGGAACACATGCTGAAAACACTATTCAAAGCGGTATTGGCAGTTAGCATAGCTCTAACGTTGTCGGTTAATGTGTCAGGTAAAGAATACAATGAAGCACCCATGTTAGCAAAGCTAGTTAAGGAGGGCAAGCTACCAACAGTTGAAGAAAGGCTTCCAGATGATCCTTGGGTAATTGGGCCAGGGACGTTTGTAGGGGAAGAATGGATGGATTTCCAAATTGGAAATTACAGTGATGGAAAATTTCTGGTTACGGCTGATATTGCACCAAGAAATTATCAGATTGGGATTGCAGCAGGAAATTTTCTAATTGCACCAGACCAGAGTACTTCACCTGATAAGGTAAAAGGAGCATTGGCTGAATGGGTAAAATGGAATGATGATTATTCAAAATATACAATAAAAATAAGACCAGGCTTAAAATGGTCAGACGGTCATCCAGTTACAACTGAGGATGTGAGGTTTGTATTTGAAGACATATATGAGTACGAGGCACTGGGCATACCGTGTGGGTCTCACAGGAGGTCCCTGTACACACAAATGGATCCAAGACAGGATTGTGGAAAGTTGGATATCATTGATAAATATGAATTTTCAATCACATTCAGTAAACCATATGGTTACTTCCTTTCAGAACTCACGACTTGGATCCAAGACCATATGCAATTGATCCAGCCTTCACACTTTCTAAAAAAATTACATCCAAAATATACGGATGAATCAAAACTCAACAAAATGGCAAAAGAGCATGGAGTAGAAGGATTCAAACAATTATTTGCTATTTATGAAAGCGTACATTGGGATATTTGTTGCGGCAATGAACCAAGATTGGTTGATCTTCCAACACTGTACCCATGGAAATTGGTGGAAAGAAATGAAGATATGATGAGGGTTGAAAGGAATCCTTATTACGCTGGAGTTGATCCAGAAGGAAATCAGTTACCTTACATTGATGGTATCATAACTTACGGGATAAATGATAAAGAAGCACTAATTATGAAGTTGGTGTCAGGTGAGGTAGATTTTTCAAATTCGGATTTCATGAAAATTAGTGACATGCCTACATACATACAAAATGAAGAAAGAGGTGGATACAATGTAGTCATGACAGGTTCAATCAACGGTCCTCCAACACTCTACGTAAATCAGGATTACGATTATGAAAATCCAGATAGCCAATGGCAAAAACTAATACAAGATAAAAATAATCATTTTACGAAAGCACTTGCTTTGGCAATAGATAGTCAAGATATTAATAATTCACTTTACTTTAACTTGTATGGAATGCCTACGATAACATCGGCAGAATACGATCCAAAAGAAGCAAATGTACTACTTGATAAAGCAGGAATGAATAAAAGAGATGATGATGGATATCGCACTTACCCTGATGGATCTCCCTTTAGAGGAACGATTCTTACAGCAAATATGTCACCGGACATGATTGATATTTGCTTTATGTTGACAAAATATTTTCAGGCAGTGGGTTTAAACATAAATGCTAAAATGGTAACAAGTCAGGTATTAGGAGCAAGGACTAAAAGTAATGAAATGCCATTTAAAGTACTTTGGCACGACGAACCCATATGGTATTCAGGGATATCAAGAGATTATGATGTTTGTATGAAAGGTGATTGGAGTTGCCAAACAAAAAAATATATGGAAACCAAGGGAAAGCAGGGATATAAACCACCTGCGCACATGGTCAAGTACTATGACATGAACGCAGCAAGAATGGCTGTACCACCAGAATCACCGAAGGGGCAGGAACTGTTTAACAACTTACTGAACTGGTTTTCAGAAGGAAATGCTTTGGTATGGCCAATTGGTAAAATCCAAGTACCAAACATATTTAAGAAAAATATTAAAAATATCCCACGTGAAGGTTACCCATACAACCTAGGAATCTCAGAGTCAGCACCAATATGGTTTGTTGAAAATGAATAATGATCTAAATGAAAGGGGAAAATAGAATTTTTTTAAAAAAATAGAAAATCAAAATATGTCGGGGCACAGCACTAAGATTAAAGAGCAAAGAGTCTTTGATTCTTAGACAGAAATAAAATTGCCCAAGGTATGTGCCAACCTTGGGCTCGAATTTTCAGTAAGGAAATAGAAGTATACAAAATAAACAAAACTAAGGTGATCGCTAAAGGTTTATCCACCTTCCAAAACTTACCCTGAGCTCAAGAAAATCTAAAAAATTAAACTAATCCATCTGTATGGGGAATGCAATTCAACTAGTATTCTCACCAAATTTTTCATGAAAAATACTATTAAAAAGAGGGAATGATAATAATCATTATGAATTTAAATCAGGATTTAATCTTCTTCGAAAAAAGTAAAAAGAATGAAAAGTAAAGGCTTAAAAGAAAATAGTTTAAATCTGCAAGAAAACAAATGATTCTTTACATAATTAAAAGAATATTTTACCTTTTTCCACTTGCAATCCTGATATCGATATTATCATTTATCATCATTCAATTACCACCTGGGGATTATGTAACTGAGTGGGAATATAATATGATTGCTCAGGGTTATAACCCAACAGAAGAAGAAATTGCAATGCTGAAGGAAAGGTATCATTTGGATAAAACATATGTTGAACAGTATGTAAGATGGATGTCAAACATAGTTTTTTATGGGGATTTTGGTGTATCGTTTACTTATAACAAGCCTGTTAGTGATATCCTGAGTGAGCGTGTGCCAAGAACAATTGCGATTAGTTTAGGTGCAATACTGGTGCAGTGGATTATTGCGGTACCGATAGGGATTTTTTCTGCAATCAGAAAGTATAGTGTATTCGACTATATTTTTACTTTAATTGGCTTTATTGGAA
>JAQWOT010000050.1 GCA_029245725.1 SAR324 cluster bacterium
GTCTCCTGGACAAACTGCAGGCCATCAGCAATCACGATCTCTACCCGTGGATCCTGAAAGGCCCCCTGGGAATGCTGTGGCAGGAAACGCTCCGACATCTCGATCACGGCCTGGTCAATCTCCACCTGCACGACTCGCTTGACGTTCGGATGTCGCACCACTTCTCGCAACATGCCTCCGTCTCCCCCTCCGATGATCAGCACCTCCGTGGCTTGACCATGCGCCAACAGTGGCACATGGGCCATCATCTCGTGATAGATGAACTCGTCAGCCTCAGTTGTCTGGACCACACCATCCAGGGCCATCACTCGACCGAAGCAGGGGTTTTGGAAGATGATCAGGTGCTGGTGCTCTGTGCGTTGCTCAAAGAACACCTCGGTGATCTCCAGGTGTTGGCTGTAGCCCTTGTAGAGCTTCTCGCTAAATATCTCCATAGCTACCTGTACGTCCCCGTAACAGTTCCTGTACCTGGAACTGCCCGGGCTGAAAATGAGTTCGTAGCACCTCAACTGCCAGCTCTGGTTTGGCATCACCGCACATGAAGATGTCGAAAGCTGCAAATTGACGCTCCGGCCAGGTATGCACGCTGATGTGTGATTCAGCCAGCACGGCCACTCCGGAAATGCCACCGTTGGGAGTGAAGTGGTGCAGGTGAATGTGGAGTAGGGTGGCCTTGGCAGCCTCGACTGCCTCTCGCATCGCGTGTTCCATCAGTTCCAGATCGTCCAGCTGATCTGCGCCCCAGACATCGACAATCAGGTGAGCACCTGCGCAGGAGACGCCCTCACGGACAATGAAGTGATCTTGTGCGTCCTGTTCGTCATCCAGGTTATGGTAGGCCGGCCAGTTATTGAGGGTAGAAAGATTTTGTTCCATCAGAAACTCCTTGGTGAGTGTGAACCGTTCAGGCAACTGCTTCGAGCAGACCGGGCATCGGGAAAAGCATGGGTCGGCTGAGAGGGATCTCATGCAGTCCGTGCTCGTGGTCGATAAATTTCCACTCCACCTTGGCGAGACCAAAGTCGCTCTGGAGGCGATCAAAAATCAGTTGAGGGTCAAACTCAGCGCAGGAATAAACGTCCATCTGCATCAGGGCAGGGGAGACTTCGTCCCAAACGTGAACAGCGATGTGCGAGGTTTCGATGATGGTGACACTCGTCAGGCCCTGGTTGCCGGGCATGTCCGAGTAGACTGAGAAGGGCCCCATCAGCACTTTCATGCGGATGTCTTGAACCAGTTGGCGCATCCAGTCGTCCATCGCGCTTGGGTTGCAGGGGGGATGATGAATTTCAGCACGGACGATCAAGTGCTTGTGTTCCAGTAGCATGGAAACTCCTTTCAGTCGGGGGGTTCGGAATATTTTCTCCGCATTCCGCTACGGCTAGGCAGCGGGCGGTGGTATTTCAGAGGCGTGCAGGCCGGTGGGGAGTTTCTTCTCACTACGTAGCCACTCCGGGGCGCTGCGCTCGGCGACCGCCGCACGAACCAGCAAACGCTGAACGAGCTGGTGCCGATTCATGTCAAAATCACGACAAAGATTCTTGAGGAGTTGCTTGCTATCCTTCGATAGTTTGATTTCCACTCTCTCTAAACCCTTCTTACGCAGCTTGAGCCGGTAGGTACGTTGCCTTTCCGCATTGCTCTGGCACTGTTTTTCGGGATCCATAACTGCTCCAGCATGGGTGAATCATCAGATTGGAGAACCAACTCCTCCCCAACCTGACGTTATCGGTAACGTTTTTGGACGCAATAGTAAAAATTTGAGCGAAAATAAACCAGAATTCAATATTCTGTTTGAGAATGCAAGATTTTCGTGAAGAATATTTCTGGACTAGGAATTTTATCCAATTTGGTCAAACTGGAAGAAGCGGTACATGGTTTGCCGCTGGACACAAACAACCCATCCTCAGAGGAATAATGGAAGAATTGCGCATTCAGATGTCAGCCAAAGGGCCTTATACAATCAAGGGCTACAAGGTGGTCGTGGTGGATTCCGAAGGTAACGAAATTGAAAAAGAAGGCACAGTGGCTCTTTGTCGCTGTGGACTCTCCAACAAGAAGCCGTTCTGTGATGGTTCCCACCGCAACTGTGAGGCCCTCTGAGTTGAATCACTAGCGACTGATGCGCTCTTCCCACTCGCTGACCTTGTGGGCAGCACGACGCACCAGTCGTAATCCTCCCTTGGCAACTAGGCGTCCAGCCTCTCGTGCCTGTTCCCAGCTTTGCTCCCAATTTTGACGAGACTGTAGGTCTGGTAGACAACGCAGGTACTTGTGCCGCAGTGATTCCTCCAGGCTTCCAAGGATACTGGGAATCAGCACTTCCTGAACGTTGTAGACTTTCCTGTGTTCCAGACAGACTGGAATCACGCTCTCTGTCGGTGCTTCCAGGTCCTGGGCGACGGCTTCTAGCGCTTGACGAATCAACTGGGCTTTGGGACGCAGGGCTTGTTCGATGTCGTAGGGTGGTTCCCATTCACGAAGGGGACGGAGCAGGTCGATCTTGCTCAGAACCACTAACAGAACGGGAGAGGGCAGGTTGGCTTGGCGGAATTCTTCACGGAGTTGGTCGAGTAATCGTTTATCAGCCTGCCGAGCGGCCTGATTGGCTGCACAGACCCAGAGTAACACATCGGAACTGCGAGCTGCTTTCCACCAGGCCTTGGGTAGTTTTTCATCTGCATGAAGACCAAAGCCAGCAGAGTCGAGCACAAGCGCCTGGGGGAGTTCATCTTGTTCCAGCAGGTAGGGAGTCAGGCCTTGCTCCACCGGAAGCACATCGGTTGCTGCCTGCAACT
>JAQWOT010000051.1 GCA_029245725.1 SAR324 cluster bacterium
GGCAAGAATCAAATCCCTGAGGCGGCTGCTCAATGCTGAGGGAAAAGTACAAGAATTGCCAGTACGTCAACTGGAGCTTTTTGTGGCACAAAGAACTCTAGAAGATTCTCCAATGAAAAAGGGGGAGAAAATTGCGCCCAAGACTGTGAAGGAGGAATTGAGTCTGCTGAAAAGTATTTTCAAGAAGGCAGTAGAGATTGGTGAACTCTCGGCAGTTCCAATCAGAGGAACAAGCTATCCAGAGATAGAGGTGAATAACATCAGAGAAAGAATTTTTTCAGAAGAGGAGTTTCAAAGATTGCTGGAAGCAACCCCTCTATGGCTGCAGGGAATCATTATCATGGCTCAAGGCACCAGCATACGTCAGAATGAAATCGTTCAGCTAACGTGGGACGCTGTTGATTTGGAAAGAGGTTTTGTTCGGCTTAAGGCAAAAGATACGAAGACGAGGACATCCCGTATCGTAAAACTTCTACCTCACGTGGTGAAGATGCTAAGTGAAATCCCCAGAGTGAACCACACAAGAAAAGTTTTTCTCTCAGCACTTGAAAAGCCGCTGCCCTATTGGACTACCTACTGCCATGACACATGGAAAAATGCCTTGGCAACAGTAGGAATCACGGATGCCTGCTTCCATGATCTTCGACATGATTTCATCACCAAGGCTATTCGAAAGGGGACAAGACCCTACATAGTGATGAAGCAGGTTGGCCACAAAAGTGATGTGATGCTCAGGAGATATCAACTCATTGACGAAGATGATTTGGAAATGCTGGAAATGTAGGTTGTAAAGCCAGCTATTCGCATTATTTTTTCGAGTATTTTACAAACTCAGGCTCGATCAACTTCACGATGCACAATTTTGAATTCTAGGAGGCTCATCCTTAAATAGCTTTCTTCTCATTGATGAACCTCTGAAATACAAAGTAAGCCCACTACTTTCTTTGGGTGGCTCCGAATTGAAAGCTATGAAAGCCTATTACATGAATGAACGATCACTTGGTACTTAATTCTATAGATTTTTGTTCCTTCATGAGCAGAGCTTTTTGATATTTTTTTGAATAGTATTTCTGATCGAACTCATCAAACATCTCTGGCATTCCGTCTTCTGCATACTTGTCAAATTTTTCGTGGTTGGCTGTCAAATCCCACCAAGACCTACAAGCATTTCTGATGGAATCTTCCAAAGTTCCCTTCAAAGACAGGCCAGAAGCGGGACGGCATTCACCCTCAGGATAATTGAAAAACCGAATGGAGACCTCCTTGATAAGCAGGCCACCAGTGGGGCATGATCCGCATTGATTGAATTCAAAATTATTGAATATGACTCTGAGCTGCTTATCAGACATATCCTTTACTATCGCTTCTGAATACACACGATGAGATGTTGCCGCAGGATTTCGTTCTTTGGTAGTACAGCCGATACTAAAAAATAAAAGGAAAATTAATAATAGTTTCATATTTGAACCAATCTTTAGTGAATCCTCTTTTTGAGTGCTCTCCATTGAATCGCTCTGGAAGAAAAAACAGACCTTCCGTTGCCGCTTGATGCCAAAGGTTTTACAATCTGCTTGGATAGGAGTTTAAGTATGACGGCTTGGAGAACGGATGAATTTCTAAATTTCTTGATCAAGCAAATTCTGGGGGAGAATCCAAATTCTAGGAGATACGCAGCTTAAGTCTATTAAAAGGGTGATTCTGACCCAGCAACGTGGGTGTGAAGTTATTGAGGGTTTTTATCTGTGTACTCTAAGAATTTTTTACGAAATTCTAAAGGGTGATCAATATTATCAATGAAGGTTTCACTGCCTCCTGT
>JAQWOT010000052.1 GCA_029245725.1 SAR324 cluster bacterium
CAAGAGAAATGGGCGGTCCTAAGATTCTAATCTCACTAAATGGATTTTGATCAGTTTCCTTTAGAAAATTCATGGATACGTCATTCTTGTCTTCAGGGATGAGATAGCTGGAAAAGCACTGCAAATTTGATTTGAGATTCTTAGTTTGCGGTGTGTTTTTTTGAAATTTCTTGTTCGAGATCAATATGACCCCTGCTTTAGCAAACCAACTTTTCGTTTCGAATTATCGATTGCCAGCTGAATTACCCGATAAATACAAAGATTTTTGCAAAGGGTTGCTAGGTTTTTTGCCAGAAGAAAGAATTTTTACAGATAAGCTTCGGTGTCTCGCTTATGGTACAGACGCTAGTTTTTACAGAATGGTGCCGAAGATTGTTGTAAAAGTAGCTGAAGAGAACGAGGTCTCCAGTATCCTCCGGTTGGTGTATCAATTAGAAATTCCAGTAACTTTTAGAGCTGCGGGTACTAGTCTTTCAGGACAGTCAATTACTGACTCTGTGCTGGTTTTGTTAGCGGGGAATTGGACTGGTGCAAGAGTAGAATCCAATGGTGAACGAATTGCTTTGGAACCCGGTGTAGTTGGGTCAAGAGCAAACGATATTTTAAAGCCATTTGGCAGAAAAATTGGCCCAGATCCAGCCTCCATCAATTCTGCGATGATTGGTGGGATCGCAGCCAATAACGCTAGTGGCATGTGCTGTGGAGTCAATTTCAACAGTTACCGCACTCTGCATAGTATGCGGGTTATTCTTGCAGATGGTCATCTTCTAGATACAAACGACCCTGAAAGCTGCGAACGTTTTCGCAGGAATCATCGAGAACTGTTGGATTCCCTAGCCTCCCTTGCTAACCAAGTCTGTAGCAACTTAGAACTCTCTGATCGTATCAAGCACAAATATCAGATTAAAAACACCACAGGTTACAGTCTGAATGCACTGGTTGATTATCACGATCCTCTAGAGATTCTTCAGCATCTCATGATTGGGTCAGAGGGGACTTTGGGTTTCATCTCAGAAATTACCTATAGAACTGTTCCTGATCCAGCCCACAAAGGAACTGCATTTGTCTTGTTTCCTGACATTGTTTCGGCATGTTCGGTGGTAACTGAGCTAAAGAAACAGAAGATCGATGCAGTTGAACTCTTTGATCGCTCAAGTCTTAAGGCCATTGAAGACCAGCCCACCGCACCAAAGTATCTCAAGGGTCTGCATGAAGATGCATGTGCTCTTTTGATTGAGACAGGAGACCAGCGAGCAAATGTAAAGGATTCAAAAGTCAGTAAGATAATGAAGCTTCTGAGCACTAAAAAAGTCTTGGTAGAGCCTGAATTTACTTCAGATTCAACCGAAGCTGCGGGGCTCTGGAAACTCAGAAAAGGATTATTCCCATCTGTAGGAAACCTGCGAAAGGCGGGTACAACAGTCATTATTGAAGATTTTGCTGTACCAGCCCATAGATTGGCTGAGGCTGTAGTTGATTTGAGAAATCTGTTTGACAAGTATCACTATGCAGATGCGATTCTCTTTGGCCATGCACTCGAAGGGAACCTTCACTTCTGTTTCACTCAAGATTTTTCAACACAAGCAGAAGTCGATCGTTACGAGAATTTGATGGCAGAGGTTTGCAAACTTCTTGTAGAAAAATATGATGGCTCATTGAAGGCGGAACATGGTACTGGAAGAAACATGGCGCCTTATGTTGAATTAGAGTGGGGAAAAGAAGCGTATGGTTTGATGAAACAAATAAAGCATTTGTTTGATCCTGCAAACTTGCTGAATCCTGGGGTGATCCTGAACAATGATCCCAAAGTTCATGTCAAACAACTTAAACCTCTTCCAGTGGCAAATGAGATAATCGACAAATGCATTGAATGCGGTTTTTGCGAAACACAATGTCCCTCACGGGACTTGAGTTTATCGCCAAGGCAAAGAATTACTGCGTGGCGAGAAATAACCAGACTATCAACGACGGGAGAAAATAAAGAACTACAGTCGGAATTGAGGAAGCTTTATCACTATGACGGTGAGGATACCTGTTCTACGGACGGTCTTTGTGCAATGAACTGCCCGGTCGATATTGATACAGGTAAATTGATCAAGCAGTTGCGCTTTGACCACCATTCCAGTCTAGAAAACAGCATTGCCAATTGGTGTGAAAATAACTTTGCGCTGGCTTCAAAACTTGCTCGTCTGGGCTTAGCGATGGCAAACATATTACACAAGGTACTCGGTAGTGATGCACTTGTCGGATTGAGCCGTATTCTTCGAAAAGTAAGTGGTAATCAAATTCCCCAATGGAATCCACATTTTCCAAAGCCGGCTCCAAGGATTGATTGGCAACATGATACCAAAACAAACTCGAGCAATGTTGTTTACTTCCCAAGCTGTATCTGCAGGATGATGGGGCCCTCTGAAGGCAGTCATACATCTCATGCAGAAGCAGTTCACCAAGTTCTAAATCGTGCTGGCTATCAATATGTTCATCCGGAAGGAATTGAGGAAATGTGTTGTGGGGTTGCCTTCGATAGCAAAGGCTTTCCAAGACAAGCCAAGCGTAAAACAGAGGAACTCAGAGAAGCACTTTTGAAAGCATCCAACAACGGGGTGTACCCAATTCTTTGTGAAACTAGTCCATGCGTTCAGCGCTTGAATCAAGAATTGTCAGAATTACCAATTTATGATCCTGTTTCATTTGCAGGAGAATTTTTACTAGATCGGCTCGAGTTTCAGCAATTGGAAGAGACCGTTGTGATTTATCCAACCTGCAGTAATCGTAAGGCAGGGCATGTTCCCAAAATGCAGGATATTGCTAGTAAATGTGCGAAGGAAGTCGTTCTACCACACACAGCTACTTGCTGTGGTACTGCCGGAGATCGAGGAATTTTTCACCCTGAGCTTCCCGAAAAAGCGCTGAACAGTTTAAAGAGTCAAATCCCAAAAAATTGTTCACTGGGTATTTCTAATAGCAGAACGTGCGAGCTTGGGCTCTCCATGGTATCGGATGTAAAATTTGAATCTCTGTTTCACCTTCTACTCAAGGCATCAAAGCCAAAAAATTGACTTAGCTGGAGGGTTTGAACGTTGACAGTTCTTCGAAGACAAGAGGCTCTCCGGTGATCTCTTGTCTTGCCCGAAAAACCAAAATGATTTTGTTTCCAGTAAAGGGATCTTCGAGCTTCATTTTCTGGGGAAACAGACCAGCTTCTCCCTCTTGCCATCTATTGATCTTTACACTGAGTCGATCGCCCAAAACGCTGTCTCGTTTTACCAACTCGATCACGCGCTGATCCTCATCCCTCTTTTCTACCTCCAGTAAACTAACTTTGGTTGGTTGCTGAAGTAATTCTTGAATTTCGGCCAGTTTCACGTCTACCCCTAAAAATTCTTCCCGAATCTCCATGGAGTTTTCGTGGAGTGATGAAGACTGATCACGATAGTCGTACAGCAAAATTTGTGAATCATTTGCTCGTAATTCCCAAATTCGACTTCCGATTACAGGAGCTAATACTCTTAAACGAACACCATCATCTTGTAGCAGTAATTCTATATCACCAGTCTGCTTTTCATACTCAGTTTGAATGAGTATGCGGCCTGAATAGAGTTGTGCTGTTTTTGTAAGGTTCTGGGGATTTGGAGATTGGGTCGTTTGACAGGCAGCCAGCCCGAGAATGACTGGCCAGATGAAGAACTGAGAAGTTACTTTTTCTCTTGCGGATCCTTCATAAACATTGCTTCGCAAGAAAAAAAAACAATCAAATAGACAGCTGTGACTGCCCCGAAGGTCATCAAAATATTAAATTCATGCATAATTTATCTTGAACATGAGATTGAGAAATTAAAATCAATGAATTGAACTTACTGAGAAAAAGCCCCACTTGCAACAGCTTTCAGAGTAGATAATTTAGAGCCTGGCTGATTTCATCATCCTGCAAACAAGTAGCCAGACAACCATGAGTACCGTGCGGGCATTGTTTCATTTTACAGTGGCTGTTCGTTAATTTTGGTGTGGTGACACGCTCCAAATTTTCCAAAGGTCCCCACCGGTCAGGAGTGTGTGGTATCGCTGGGCAAAAAAAGGTAGTAACTGGAGTTCCAACTGCACTAGCTATATGAGCAGGTCCAGTGCTTGTCGTAATCAAGCCGCAAGCCTCTGAAAGCAGAGCTATCATTTGCTCCAAACTTAATGTGCCAGTCAGATCAATGATATTATTCGTTGAGAATTCTGATTTAAGTGATTCATTGTATTCTTTTTCTAAATCTACTCCTGTGAGCACGACTCTTATACCAGAAAGAGAAACTTGCTGAATTAGTTGTCTGTATTGATCCCAGCTAAGGTTGGGTGCGGAATCTCCATTCCCTGGATGAACAACAAAGTATTTCTCGAGGATGTCATTCGCATTAAGTTTACCTTGAACTTCTAGCTTTGTTTTTTCAGGAATAGCTAAACGAAACTGTGGAATCTCACTTTTTACATCCTGGATGATTGGTTCTAGGAGATCGAGATTGTACTCAACTTCATGTTTCAGGCATTCTCTTCGAGACTGATGGACCCGATCAGTCAATAAGAAAGAATACCAACGGTGGCTTGTGCCAATTCGCCTGGGTACGTCAGCCCTCCATAAGGCAAATGTTAAACCGAATCGGGGATAGAAAAGAATTGCAGAATCATACTCTTGTTGCTGGATTTCATTGGCAAGACGTTGATGTCCTCTGATGCCTCGGTGAGCTCCTTCATGGTCATAATTGAGTATCTGGCTAATCTCTTTTACATTTTTCAAGATAGGGTGCGTGTATTTTCTGGCTAGGAAGTCAATCTGACAATCGGGCCACTTTTCTTTGATGGGTTTGACAACAGGGAGGGTAAGCAATGTATCGCCAATGCGATCAGTTCGAATGAGTAAAATTTTTCGCAATTTATATAGTGGCTTTTCGTGAATAGACTGGGGTTATCAAAAAAACACTAAACTAACGTGACTACTTTTTAAGGAGTTTCACAATTTCTTGAATTTTTTGTTGAGCAGCTTCCGGGTCAGATTGTATAAGCGCCTGTTGGACGCAATGATTTAGATGATCTTCTAGAATATTTTTCTCTACCTGCTGGACAGCTCCTTCTAAAGCACGTAACTGAGTCAGGATGTCAACACAATATCTCCTTTCTGAGATCATTGTCTGTATACCCCGAACCTGTCCTTCTACCCTTCGCAAGCGAGGTAATTGTTTGTCATGATCAGGATGGTTCGCCATAGTCTGGAGGCTAATCGATCTTAGGAATTTTAAGTGATTTTAGGCGTTGTGCATTGCTGACTACAGAGATTGAACTGAGAGCCATTGCAAGTGCTGCCCACTCTGGATTGAGGTTGATTCCCCAAGCACTGAAAGCCCCTGCCGCTAGGGGGATGCTCAAGAAATTATAGCCAAAAGCCCAAAATAAATTTTGTTTTATGTTCTTAATCGTTTCTCGGCTTAACAAAAGTAGCCTAGCTAGGTGCCGTAAATCATTTTTCATTAGTACAGCATCCGAAGTTTCTAAAGCCAGCCCCGTTCCACTCCGGAGAGTAACTCCGACATCGGCTTTCGTTAACGAAAGCGCATCATTCATGCCGTCTCCCACAAATAGTACCAATTGTTTCTGATCTTGCCATTGCTGAATTTTAGTAGCTTTTTCCAGTGGTGATAATTCAGCATCCCAATTCGTGACTCCTAGTTCAAGTGCTGTTGAATGAACTGCTTTGGAGCGGTCACCCGAAAGAATAGCTATCTCTCTACCTTGTTTTTTAGCGAATTTTATAAAAGATTTGCTCTCTGACCGTAATTCATCCTGGCACTCCAATAATCCAATCCAGCATCCATCCCGCACTACATGCACAAGAGTAGATGCCTGATCTGGTATCTTTATATTTTCTGGCACATTGAGCCCTGACTCCTGAAGCCACTTTTCACTACCGAGTTGAATCAGTTGGTTTTGAACTTTTGCCTGAACACTTAAGCCAGAAATTGCCAGAAATTCCTCAGCTTTTGAAAGTACTAAGGATCGCTGTTTGGCAGCTTTGATAATGGCTTGAGCAAGAGGATGCTCAGATGATTTTTCAACTGAAGCAGCAAGAGTCAGAACCTCTGATTCTGTGATATTTGATGCAGTTTGCATTTTATGAAGTTGGGGCTTCCCAGAAGTCAAGGTGCCAGTTTTATCGAGTGCAATAATTTTAGCCTTTGCAGCACACTCCAACGCACTTGCATTACGCATCAGTAACCCGTTGCGCGCTCCTGTAGTAGTCGCCACCAAAATGGCGACTGGGGTAGCCAATCCCAGTGCACATGGGCATGCAATCACTAGCACGGCAATGATATGTTCAAGAATTTGAGGCCAACTTGCCCCCAGATAATACCAAGTTCCACCAGTGAGTATCGCGATCAAAAGAACAAATTTGACGAAATGTCTTGAAAATTGATCGACCAGTCTGGCTATGGGAATCTTATCATTTTGGGCACCAATCACATTTTGGATGATTTTCTGTAATGCGGTGTCAGGACCTACTTTTTGGACCTCAACAAGCAGCGTTCCCTGTTGATTGACTGTACCAGCTTGTATGAAGTCACCAATTGATTTCTCGATGGGAAGGCTTTCGCCAGTCATCATCGATTCATCCATACTACTGTACCCATCTTTGACTAAACCGTCAGCCGGAACCCGATCGCCTGGTTGCAAGCGAATTAGATCACCCTTGACCAATATTTCGCTAGGAACTTCACGCTCATTTTCACCTTGCAGTAACCTAGCTTTTGATGGCTGGAGCAACCACAATTCTCTGATTGCACTTGTAGTTTGGCTGCGGCTTTTTCCCTCTAGATACCTGCCGATCAGGATCATGGTTATAATTATCCCAGCAGATTCTAGGTAGAGTGGGGCTTCAATGAGAGAAGTTCCTTGCAGAATCGATGTGAAGCTGACAAAGCTCCAGAGTAGTGCTGCTCCTGTTCCAAGGGCAACAAGAGTGTCCATGTCAGGATTTCCTCCAAATAGAGAACGAAAACCATTCTTGTAGAAATCCCTGCCAGCCCAAAGAACAGGAAGGATCAGTATCCACTGAGTAAGTACATAAAACTTTGGAGATTCATATGGATCCAGAAAGGTAGGCAATTGAAGGTACACCATCGGGCCCATGGCCAATAAGAATAAAGGCAGTGTCCCAATTAGCGCCCACTTCCAGTTACTGCTTTCTTGTGAAGAATCTGGGTATGAAAGTGAACTAAAATTATTAGATAGAAGCCTTTCTGGGGAGTAACCTTTTTGAGAAAGTAAATTCTGAATTTCGTTATCTGATAATCGATCAGAATCGTACTCAACTCGACAGTTTGATAAGGCTAAATTGACTTCCGCATGCTCAACTCCCCTCAATTCTTCCAATGAGTTCTCAATAGATCGCACACAGCCTGCACAGCGTACATTCTGAAGTTGATACTGAGCAAAAGCTTTAGAATCTTTTGCTGCTAACTGCTTGGTATCCTGCAAATCTTGTTTGGATTCAAGAATGATTGATAACATTTTTCTCTAAGGTAAGTTAAATATTGAATATCAATCATATATACCCCCTATGGGTATATATGTCAATATTCTTCAATAGATCTGGCCTCGGCTTATAGTTTTGAAACGATTCAGCTTTCATGAATTTAAGTTTCTCGTTGATTGTTTTTGAAATCATTTAATAATTCTGAAGTCTTCTTAAATTATTCAGAATCTGAAATTGGAGCGATGGAATGCAAGAAGGTGTGTTGGTCTTGAAATCTGGTGAAGTATTCGAAGGTTTGCTTCATGGCTCAGGAGAGTCCCCACAAGGAGAGGTGATTTTCAATACATCAATGACGGGTTATCAAGAAATTCTAACAGATCCATCCTATTCTGGTCAGATAGTCACGATGACATACCCCCATATTGGAAATTATGGGATCAATCCTGAAGAGATGGAGTCAACAAAGGTACATGCCCAAGGTTTGATCGTGAGAGAACTCAGCCTCGTCCCCAGTAATTGGCGGAGTTCAAAGCCGCTTAAAGAATGGTTGATGGAGCACGGTGTGTCTATCTTGGAAGGAATTGATACGAGGGCGCTGGTCAAGAGAATAAGAACAGGCGAGTGCAACGGAGTGATCGCAGGAAAGCCTAAAAATTCCGAAGCTTTTGAGGAATTACGAAAGAGAGCTGTGAATCTTCAATCAATGGAAGGTCAAAATTGGGCAGATCAGGTTTCTACAATAAAAGTTTATGATTGGGAAATACCGAAAGATGTTAAATTTCAAGTAGTCGCCTACGATTTTGGAATTAAACACAATATTTTGCGTCTGATGGCCAACCTAGGAATGCAAGTGAGAGTGGTTCCATCATCTACTCCTGCTTCGCTAGTTTTAGAGCAAAACCCTGATGGAGTCTTTTTATCCAATGGGCCCGGAGATCCGGCTGTTGTGCAGGGTGCAATTGAGAATGTGAAAGCACTACTTGGGAAAGTTCCAATCTTTGGCATTTGTCTTGGCCATCAGATACTTTCACTGGCCTTAGGATGTCGAACCTATAAATTAGAATGTGGTCACCACGGTGCAAATCATCCAATTATGGATTACCAAACCAATAAGATTGAGATTGCCAGTCACAATCATGGGTTTGCAGTAGATGAGTCTAATCTTCCCAAAGGTGTTCGAGTCACACATCGGAATCTGAATGACGAAACAATTGCTGGGATTGAATGGACCAATTCTCCAGCTTATTCCGTTCAGTATCATCCTGAAGCTGCCCCAGGACCCCACGACTCACAATATCTCTTCCAAAGATTTGAGGAGATGATGCAAAGTAATAAGTAGCTACTAACTTAGAGTTTGCCTTCAGAACCAATCCTTTTGCTTCAGGAACCAACCAATCCCAATCCCGATGATCAGCATAAACAATTGAACCATCGGGGAGCCAAATTCCCATACGAGTTCTGGCATATGCTCAAAATTCATCCCGCATATCCCAGCAATGAAAGTGAGCAGCATGAAGATTAACGAAAACACAGCCAAAACCTTCATCTTGTCATTCGTTTTCTGAATCATCCGCGACAAATACAGATCAATCATTCCTGAAAGAATTTCTTGGTCAGCTTTTACAAATTCTAGGGCTTGTTGGGAATGATCTTGAACATCTCTCAAATACATCAAATTTTCTTCATTAAACCAATCGCTGTAATTTTTATAAAATTCTCCTACAAGACTACGGACAGAGGGTATCACCCTAGCAACTGAGATCATTTGTCTAAGAAGTCTGTATACCCCCTGCAAAAGTTGGGGGTCGGGTTTCTCACTCAGAGTTTCCTCCATCAGAACGAGGCTATCGCGGATTTCATCTAGAAACCCAAGATGCTGATCCACCAACAGGTCCAAAACAGCACAAAATAAAAAATCTAGTTGTAAATCACGATAGTAAGACCTTTTTCCCCGCCTTATCCTTTCTCTGACCGGCTCTAGAAGGTCTTTCTCTGAACTCGCAAAAGCTACTAGAGCCTGTCATCAAATAAACATTTGATCGTTTGAGAACATTGTTCTCTTTGGGGGAAAAGCCCTTTTTTTCCTTTTCCCTATTCAAGAGAAGTCCAAT
>JAQWOT010000053.1 GCA_029245725.1 SAR324 cluster bacterium
TTCAATTCTGCAACAGAGGATGCCTCACAACCTTCAACCCAGATCGCCTGTCCATTTGTGAAGTGTTCTTTCTTCCAAATTGGAACAGACTTTTTAACCGTATCAATAATGAATCTACTGGCTGCATAGGCGTCTTTTCGGTGTGAACTCGCTACCACAATACCAATGGAACAGTCGGAGATCCGCATCTTGCCAAATCTATGAATGACCTCCACATAATGCAGTTCCCAGCGGCTTTTTGCCTCCCCAACAATTTCAGCTATCTGCCTATGCGCCATGCTTTCGTGAGTTTCATATTCCAAAAATTCCACTGCCCTGCCTTCACTATGGTTACGAACATCGCCAGAAAATAGTAACACGGTACCAGCAGCAGCATTTTTCGCCCTAGCCAGTAAGCTGTTTAAATCAATTGTCTCTCTAGTAACTTGAGAAGCCATTCTCACATCCGTTCAGGGGGCTCAATTCCCAACAAATTTAATCCAGTTAATAACGTAGCCGCTACAGCAGAAAACAGGTTTAGTCGAGCCAGCTTTAGTTCCGTAGATTCAGCGTGCTTAACAGAACAACTGCTGTAACAACGACTAAAATCCTTGCATAATTCAAAGAGAGTCCTAGCAAGTAAGGATGGACGATATTGTTCTGCAGCTTGATAAACAATATCATTGAAATCAAACAATTTACGTATCAAAGCCTTTTCATGGGAATGCTTCAAAAGTTCAAAATCTATTTCAGCTTGTGGATCAAATTTCTCAAATTTGCGCACAATACTCTGTATTCGAACATATGCATAGATTAAATAAACGCCTGTATTCCCCTCTGAAACTAGCCAGTCCTTCAATGAGAAAGTGATCTGCTTGTTCGGATCTTGGTTGAGCATTCCATATTTGATTGCAGCAACCGCCACCTTACGAGTAGTAGATTCGATTTCACCATCAGACCAACTTTCTCTATGTGACTCGAGGTAGTTGATTCGCACAAAATCGCACATCTCCCGCTGTAGTTTCGAAAACAGAATTACGTTTCCTGCCCTTGAGCTCATCTTGCCTTCTGGCATTACTACTAAGGCATATGGCAGATGAAAACAATTGCTAGCCTGTTCATACCCCATTTTATTAAGTGTAGCGAAGACTTGCTGAAAATGAAGAGTTTGTTCAGCACCAACTACATAGATCGAACGTTCTATCCCAAATTCTTCGAACTTCCGCTTGGCGAGGGCCAGATCTTTGGTTGAATAGAGCGTATTTCCATCTGATTTCAGCAAAAGGAAAAAACCCAGCTTTTCATCGTTTAAATCAACACCAATCGCCCCATCGGATTTTTGAAAAAGACCGTCCTTGGCCCCTTGGATAACCAACTGCTTGCCCTCTTCATCAACTTCAGATTCATAAAAGACATGATCGAACTCTGTTCCCAGCCATTTGTAGATCTGCTCAAAATCCTCCAAGGACCAGTTTCTTGTCTCCTCCCAGATCTGAGTTATCTGGGGCTCTTTCTCTTCTAATTTAGCTAGTAAAGCGCTAATTTTCTTTTGAGTTTCTTCCTTCTCTGATCCAGTTTGCCCTTCCAAGGCCCAGGTTGATGCGGTGTAAAGTTCCCCCAGCCATTCCCCCTTATGGATATATGGAGGACTTTCGTTATTTTTTTCTTGGTAGAACCAGAGGCATTTAGCGATGTGAGTTCCAACATCACCTATGTAGTTGGCCGCGATAACTTGATAGCCATTATAGCGGAATAGCTGAACTAGACTATCTCCAAGGGCAACATTTCTACAATGGCCGACATGAAAACCCTTGTGGGTATTAGGCTGGGAAAACTCAATCATCATCTGAGTTTTCTGCTCTGAGGAGTTCTTTGAAAACCAATTCCCTTTATGGATTTCAGGTAACACCTGCTTGGCCATTTCGGATGAATTGACTTTTACATTCAGATAGGGCCCAAGCGAAGAAAAACTCTCAAAAAGTGAGGATTCGTAGAGATTTGCTTGAAGATCCAACATTAATTCATTGGCAATTTGCGCTGGGGCTTTTCTAAAAATTTTTGCAAGAGTAAAGCATGGAAAAGCGTAGTCACCCATTTCCTGCTGTGGAGGAGTCTCAATGAGCCCAACCAATGATTCCAAAGTACATTCGTAATCGGGTTGAAGTTTGAGCAGGGTTAGGTGGATACCCATTCCAAGACTTCGTACAAAAATATTCATGGTGGATCGTGATAGTAAGCAGAAAAAACAACAATAATGATCTAAAAAATTGCAGGAAAAAGGCAAGTTTGATCAATAGGAGACAAGGCAAGGAGGGGGGCGGATTGCACACGTCCAAGAGGCACCCCTCCCCTTTTCCGAGGCAATCCGCTAGAGGTCACCAACCATGGGGTTGATGACCAGAGAGCAGGTCCATTTCTGAGGAGCACCCCTCTCCTCAACTGGGCGACCCGCCCATAACCGCCCAAGTAGGCGGCTTAATTAATATTCAATCAATAAAAATTTTTTCCAGTGGTACTTGACTTTCGTTGATAATAGCAAGCTAGTTAGGAGTAATTAAATTTGATCTTCTTTTGTCACGCATAAATTGTTTATGTCAATACATTTTTTGAAGCTTTTCGGTTTCTGAGGTGGTTTACATCAAATTCATTATGAGCACAGAGACCTGCGTTTTTAAGAATTTTCAATAAATTTATGCGAAATTTAAATTGAATTCTTTTCGATAGCCCCACAAGCTCATCTGCTCAATTGGGAAATTAAAATGACTTTAGATAATTTCGAACCTGAACAACTTCCTGGTTTCCAATTTATTGATCATATAGCAATTGCTGTACTGCAAGGAACTTTAGATGCTCAAGTGAATGCCTATCGAAAGATGGGTTTTCGGGAAGTGCACAGAGAGGAGGTTCTAGGGAATGACCAAGTGAGGGAGGTTCTTTTGCAAGTAGGTAAGAGCCAGAACCTGATTCAGTTGCTGGAGCCTCTAAATGATAGTTCACCAGTGCAGAGGATGATTGATCGGCAAAATGGCAAAGGTGGCCTAGCACATGTGGGATTGAGAGTCAAAAGTGCTGAAGAGGCTTATCATTACATGTCTAAAAACGGATTTCGTTTGATTGATCCAGTTCCCCGGCCTGGATCTAGAGGTACAACGGTCTTTTTCGTACACCCAAAATCAAGAGATGATCAGCCTTTCGGAGTCCTTTACGAAATTGTCGAAGATTCGAATGATAATCTAGAACAAAATTGAATTTATGAGAATTATCGTTGTAGGTGGAGCTGGTTACATTGGTAGTCACGTAACAAAATCTTTGTTGGAAGCTGGCCACCAGCCAGTAGTTGTCGACAATCTGCAAAGTGGTAAAGCAGAAAATCTACTACCTGGAGTCCCCTTCGTACATGCTGATTTGAGAATTCCAGAGACTCTGCAGGGAGTCCTGAATGGATGTGAGGGATTAGTGCATCTTGCTGCATTGAAAGCAGCTGGAGATTCAATGACACAACCTGAAAAATATGTTAATCACAATATCTCGGGAACAATACAGCTTCTCAATGCGGCTACTGAATCAGGCGTTCGTTTTGTTATTTTTTCCTCAACCGCTGCAGTTTATGGGGATCCTCAATACATTCCGATGGATGAAGAACATCCCACAAAACCCAGCAACTTTTATGGCTACACAAAACTGGCAATTGAAGAACTGTTGAGTTGGTATGCTCAATTGAAAGGGGTTAGGTTTGCCTCACTCCGCTATTTCAATGCTGCTGGCTACGATCTTGACGGGAAGATCAAGGGATTGGAAAGCGAACCAAATAATTTATTACCTATCGTGATGGAGGCTGTCATCGGCAAAAGACCATTTGTTGAAGTTTTTGGGACTGACTACGAAACTCAAGATGGGAGTTGTATTAGAGATTACATCCACGTCAACGATTTGGCTGACGGACACGTCAGGGCTCTGGAATATTTGACTAGAGAAACTGATAATCCCATTCTGAATCTCGGAACGTCAAACGGGATGAGTGTGCTTGAGATTCTTGAGCACACCAAAAACCTTTCTCATACAAACTTTGATGTCAGGTTTGGTCCCAGAAGACCAGGAGATCCCGCAATCGTCCTTGCCAAGGCTACTAGAGCGAAAACTCTGCTGGGGTGGGAAGCGAAACGAAGCGACCCAAACACCTTAATAAACTCTATGCTCAATGCTTACAGGGCAACTCGCTAGATTTATTGTCAATTGACAATAAATCACAGAATAAATAATTTCGAAATTTCAGTATTCAGTTTATAGAATTTTCTAGAAAACTCGGCCAAACCAGATAGCTTTGCCAAGAATATCGAACGATTCACCACAATCACCTGAAAGTGTGATGGGTGGATAGTTGAGGTTATCACTGATGATTTGAATCAAGCCCTTTGGTTGACGCTGAAGACGTTTCACCATCAACATGTCATCCAAACGAATCACGTAGATCCCTTCACGAGCAAACACTGTCTGCTGTCGGTCGATCAGCAATAAGTCATTTTCCTCAAGGGTCGGTTCCATACTATCTCCTTCCACAGAAACCAATACCATCTGATCTGCGGATCTCCCAAGTTGCTGTCTTAACCAACGATCCTGAAAAGGCATTTGCTCCACAATCGTTTGATCCACTGTCCAACTTCCTCCCCCAGCGCTGACTTTGACGTCATACCTTGGAATATGTACAACCTCAGTTCCAAAGTCTTTTTTTGTCGAATCCAAGTACATTTTCCCAATTCCTCGTAGTAACCAGTCCAGACTGATAGAATATTTCTCAGAAAGTTGAATTAGGTAAGGAATGGTTGGTAGAATTCTGCCTTTGCAGACATCCGTTGCGAAGGATGGAGCCTTACCAGTCTCTCTGGAAAACAAACTGCGGTTTCCGGCTGCCACTTCTTCAATAACTTTTTGAAAACGAAATATTAAACCTTCCATAATTCCTCCAAGTAAGTTGAGAAAAAATTTGCATAATATGGAAAATTCATAAAATGAAAAGAAATTTTACTAAAATCTCGAAATGAGTTTTGAAATCATCGATATACCAGATGGGGATTTGACCTTTTCAAGAACTTGGCGAGAATCCGAGTCAGTGGATTGGATTGAGCGCTTGAAAAAAGAAATTGAATGGGAGCAACATCGAATCAAAATCTTTGGGAAATGGGTTGAGTGTCCAAGATTATCAGCTTGGTATGGTGATCCAGGGGCTGTGTACAGCTATTCAAATCTAAGTTTGAATCCTAAAGCTTGGACACCCACATTGCTGGAAGTTCGTAATCAGTTAGTTGAAACGATTGAGAGGCCATTCAACAGTGTACTATTAAACTTATATAGGAATGGGAATGATAGCATGGGTTGGCACAGTGATGATGAATGGGAAATGGGCGTAAATCCTGTGATTGCATCAATCAGTCTTGGAGGTTCCCGGATCATGAAATTTCGACATCGCTCTGATTCTGAAGTGTCCAACTTTGCACTTGAGCTCTCAACCGGATCACTTCTAATCATGGCGGGAACTACGCAAAAATTCTGGCAACATGAAATTCCTAAAACAAAAAAACTAGTCGGTGAACGGTTGAATTTAACATTTCGATTTGTTCAAGGCCGATAAATCATTTTGATTTGACTGATGCCTAACCTAAGTGATCCCCGACTAATTAAGTCTCAATGTAGTGATCTGCAACCCATTAAAATCCTCCATCAGAATCCATGGTTCTCTTTGAAATCAAGAGGAGACTTCTTTACGATTGAACCAAGCTTTGGCGTGGTGCTGATTCTGCCGGTTGTTGAGGGTAGCTCAATTGTGCTGGTTGAAGTAAAGCGACCCGTTCTAAATGATATGCATTCCATGGAAATTCCAGCTGGCGGTCTTGAGACAGGTGAGTCTCCACAGGATGGGGCCTTGAGAGAATTATATGAGGAGACAGGAATCAAAATTTCTGCAAATCAGCTCAAACAGCAGAGTCCACTTGCTCTTTCTCCGAGGGATCCCTGTCTAGCTTACATCTATGAAGCAGAAATCAGTATGGATGAATTTTTGGTGAGAGCCCACCACGATGAAGAAATCAGTCAAGTAAGACTCTTTAATTTTGCAGAAGTTCAAAGACTACTAGTCAGTGGTGAAATATATTTGGCTGGGATTGTGGGACTGTTAAGTCGCTTTTTGTTGAAAAATCTCTCTGCTATCAACAATTCGACCTGAAATAATCTTTTAAAAAATTTTGTATTTTCATTGCAACTATTCCCTGTTGGGCAAACTTTGAATTTCTTAAATATCTTTACATCTTGAGTTCCAAAAAAGGTAAATCTCATGGATAATTTTTCGTTTCTAGGCAACGGAGACATCGGCAATTTTGACCATCTGTTCGAACAGTTCTATCAGGATCCTGAATCGGTAGACGAAAGTTGGCGTCGTTTTTTTGAAGGTTTTGAGTTTTCAAAAGCAAATTACAACCAACAAGGCATTGACGCATCAATGCCTGAGGCTTTTCAGAAAGAAGTCAATGTACTCAATCTAATTGGAGCCTATCGTCAAAGAGGACATCTTTTCGCCAAGACAAATCCTATTCGGACGAGGAGACTACATGAACAACCAATTCAGTTAGAAAATTTCAACCTCAACGAGGGGGATTTCGAAACCGTTTTCCAAGCTGGCAGCAGGATTGGCTTAGGACCAACAACTTTGCGAGAAATTGTAGATTTTCTTGGAAAAACGTATTGTGGGTCAATCGGTGCCGAATATAAATTTGTTCGGACTCCACACGTAGTTGACTGGATTCAGTCTAGGGTTGAGCAGAATCGTAACCACACCATTTTCGACAAAGAAGAGAAGCAACAAATCTATGAAAAATTGATGAGAGCAGTCGATTTTGAAGCTTTTCTTCACACGAAGTTCGTAGGACAAAAACGATTCTCGCTTGAGGGTGCAGAAGCGATCATTCCAGCTCTAGAAACACTAGTTGAGGAAGGTGCCGTTCTGGGGGTTAAAGAATTTGTAATTGGTATGGCCCATCGTGGACGTCTAAATGTGTTAGCAAATATTCTGAACAAGAGTTACGAGAACATTTTTGCAGAATTTGAAGGGAAATCTTTCGGAGATTCCCACTTTGAAGGAGATGTGAAATACCACATGGGTTATTCGAGTGACCGAATTGCCCATAATGGTGAGAAAGTCCACTTGAGTCTCGCTCCAAATCCTTCCCACCTTGAAGCTGTAAACCCCGTTGTTGAAGGAATGGCTAGGGCCAAAATTGAAAAGCGCTACTCTGGAGATGAGAAGAAACTCGTCCCTATTCTCATTCATGGGGATGCTTCAATTGCAGGGCAAGGGATCATTTATGAGGTTCTTCAAATGTCCCAATTGGAAGGCTACAAGACAGGGGGAACCGTACATGTTGTACTCAACAACCAGGTAGGCTTTACGACCGACTATATTGAAAGTCGTTCCAGCACTTACTGTACTGATATCGCCAAAACAACGCTTTCACCGGTATTCCATGTCAATGGAGATGATA
The DNA here is from genome assembly GCA_029245725.1 of SAR324 cluster bacterium. NCBI lineage: Bacteria > Deltaproteobacteria > SAR324 cluster bacterium. The sequence continues at coordinate 7,509 of JAQWOT010000053.1, forward strand.
TTGAGGCTGTAGTCCATACAATCGAAATGGCGCTGGAATTCCGTCAGCAGTTCCATCGGGATGTCTTTGTGGATATCCTTGCTTACCGCAAACACGGGCACAACGAAGGTGACGAACCACGCTTTACACAACCAACTCTTTACAAGTTGATTGGTAAGCACCCCAACCCAAAAATGATTTATCGTAATCGGCTGATTGATGAAGGTACTTTCAGTGGAGAAGAATTAGACGATATTGATCGTAATTTCAGAGAACAAATGAACTCCTCGCTGGAGCTCTCGCACCAAAGAGAACAACTAGAGCCCACCTCTTTCTTTGAAGGAGATTGGCAAGGGCTAAGATTAGCACAACAGGAAGAACACCAGAAATCGCCTGACACTGGTGTAGATCGGTCAAAACTCCATGAATTAGCAAAAAAACTGACAACACTCCCCGAGGATTGGAAGATTTTCCCGAAAATCCGAAATCTCTACAAAGATCGATCAAAGATGGTCAACGAAAGAGAGATTCTTGATTGGGGCATGGGTGAGCAACTAGCCTATGCTTCTCTACTTGACGAGGGAACTGGAATTAGAATCAGTGGTCAGGATGTTCGACGTGGCACATTCTCTCATAGACATGCAGTTGTCGTGGAAGAAGACGACACGAAGCATTTTCCTCTCATGCATCTCAGTAATTCCCAAGGATTGCTGAGTATTTATAATTCACATCTTTCCGAATATGGAGTCCTTGGCTTTGAGTATGGTTATGCTGTGTCATCACCTAAAGATCTGGTGATTTGGGAAGCGCAATTTGGTGATTTTGCTAATGGTGCTCAAATAATTATTGATCAATTTATTGCTTCTGCAGAAACAAAGTGGCAGCGGATGAATGGTTTGGTTCTCCAATTACCACATGGATATGAGGGCCAAGGTCCAGAGCACTCATCAGCAAGAATTGAAAGATTTATGACCTTGTGTGCCGACAACAACTTGTACATTCTGAACTGCACAACTCCGGCCAATCTATTTCATGCTCTTCGAAGGCAGACTGCACGTCCATTTCGAAAACCATTGGTGATCTTCACCCCAAAAAGTCTGCTGCGTCATCCAAAGTGTGTCAGTTCTCTAAATGATTTTGAAAAGGGCACCTGTTTTCAAGAAATTATTGATGATAATTATGCTGATCCAGCAAAGGTCAAAAGAGTCTTGTTTTGCAACGGAAAAATCTACTATGACCTTTTAGAGAGGCAGCATTCTGAAGCACGCAAAGATGTTGCTGTTGTGCGCCTAGAGCAGCTCTATCCAATGGCAACAGAACAGATCATGGAAATACGAAATCGTTACGTACAGACGCAGGAGTGGTTTTGGGTTCAGGAGGAGCCCGAAAATATGGGTGCGGCAGGATTCATGATGAGGAAATTTCCTGATCTGGGAAGCTCCTTGAAGTTGGTTTCGCGCAAAGAAAGCAGTAGTCCTTCAACCGGATTTTCCGTGATGCACAAAAAGCAACAAGAAGAATTAATTCATCGAGCGTTTGCTTAAATTCCTCAAATTATAATTCTAAGCTCAGAGATAAAGTATGTCCTTCGTTGAGATAAAGATCCCTAGCCCCGGAGAATCAATCACAGAGGTTACTATTGAAACCTGGCACAAGGCAGATGGAGAATTCGTTCAGGTTGATGAAATTTTATGCGAGATTGAAACTGACAAAGCAACGTTACCTATGCCCGCAGAGGTTGCGGGGACAGTTCAAATCATATTGCAAGAGGGGACTGACGCAAAAGTAGGAGACGTACTTTGTAAAATTGACACAGCTGGAGTACCAAGTGCTGATTCAAGCGGACCAACTATCCAATCATCAAATGCAGCGCCCGAGAAGGTAGCACAATCCAGAGTTGGGTATGCAGCTGGACATCCATCTCCTGCAGCGCAAAAGTTGATGAACGAAGCAGAGATCTCTGCTAACCAGATTCAAGGTTCTGGCCCAGGCAATCGAATTACAAAGCAGGATGTGGAACTAGCTAAAAATCAGCAGCCTCCACCCCTGAAAACTGAGTCCACAGCCGTTGTACCCTCCACCCAATCTAAATCTGATGGAGATACCGTTCCTAAGTCCTCCAGCAGGGAGCAGCGACGTGAAAAAATGTCTCGGCTGCGGACCAAACTTTCGGAACGCCTCGTAGCAGTGAAGAACGAAACCGCCATGCTGACAACCTTTAATGAGGTTGACATGAGTGCGATCTTCGCTATGAGAAAGGATTACAAGGACAAATTTGAAAAAAAATATGGGCAGCGTCTTGGTTTTATGGGCTTCTTCACCAAAGCTGTGAGCGAGGCTGTTCAAGATTTTCCCGCAGTGAATGCAATGATTGATGGCAATGAGATTGTTTATAGTGATTTCGTCGACATCGGCATCGCTGTAAGTGCTCCAAAAGGGTTAGTAGTCCCTGTCGTTCGCAATGCGGAAAGTATGAATATTCCACAAATTGAACTGGAGATTGGGAGACTTGCTAAGCGAGCAAGGGATAATAAGTTGAGCGTTGAAGAAATGACGGGAGGTACTTTCTCGATCACTAACGGTGGCGTCTTCGGGTCCATGCTTTCAACACCGATCATCAACCCTCCTCAAAGCGCCATTCTAGGGATGCATAACGTGGTGGAACGACCAGTAGCTTTAAACGGACAGGTAGTGATTCGTCCGGTTATGTACTTAGCTCTCAGTTACGATCATCGAATCATTGATGGGCGTGAATCTGTCAGTTTCCTATTCAAAGTGAAAGAATATCTCGAGAATCCTGCGAGGATACTTCTGGGAGTATGAAACTAAAGGAAGGATGATTTAGCGAAAAGATAGTCGGTACTTGCTAAGAGGCACCGACTACTCAAAGTATTAATTTGTTGCGGGAGGCACCTCCTCATCTCTTCGGAATTGAGCTAACCGATCCGCTTGTGGCAGAGAGGCCAAATGGGCATAAATTGCGGGAAGCGCGTTGCTTCTGCGCAATTTAAGAAAATCGTTGTCGCCAAGCTTGTTAAGATTTTCCTCGTTCACAAGATATAAGCCTCGAATCTGCTGGTTTTGGCCCATGTTTTGGAAGTTGAGATTCATTGAGGTAAACAGGTTCATGTCTTTCAATTCCTTGGAAACCTGGTGAGTGAACTGCTCCATTTGGTGTAACTCGGTCAGATACTTCCTGACATGTTCCATTGTCTCACTCAACTCCCCTTCTGCTGTGAACAAGGGATTCCCTTCCTCGGTTCCAACCAATTCACTTTCCTCATCAACACAAATTAGAAATTGATTGGGATCCTGGGTAGGTGCAAGGGTAAACGGATACCTGCGAATAGCAGCAGGAACATAGGGAACTAACCATTTTCCCTGATCATCAATATAAAGATTCTCCCCTTGCTGTAGCCCGAGCAAAGCAACAGGCCTGAATTCCTTTGAACTGGGCTCTTCTAAAAAGATGATTGAATAGTAAGCAGCAGCTCTGAAAAATTCTTTGAGAGCAATGGGAGCAATATGAAAATCTTTAGCAAAAAGGAAATTGTCTGTTCCCTTGACAAACAGATGGCTGTGATTTTCTTTTGTTACGGGTACAACTTTCTTAAACATGCGACTCCTGTGCATGGTTGGAAATGGATCAAAGAGACTCAGCCTTTCAATGGCTCGTCTTATCAAAATTACTAGACTTTGAACGTTACACTCAAGCCCACAATATAAAATCATTCAGGAATGGGTCAAGTTGACTGCTACTGAGCTAATTCATGTAAAAAATGAAAAGTCATCAATGTGGAAACGTTCAAGGGGTTGGATTCGCAATGGAAAAGACCCAACCAGTCTTGCAGAACTCGACAAGAGTTGTTTTAAGAAAGCTTGGCGAGAAGAGTCATTCAGCAAATTGATGAACCATTCGTGGTTTCGTGCTTGGACATGGCATACTGAAGCCAATTCAAAGGCTTTAGCATTTTTGATCATAGAAGATCAGCCTGATTTGTTCTCAATCCTCAGAGTTGGAGTAGTTCCAGATCACCAGCGGCAAGGAATCGGGAGAGAAATGATGGACTTCTTGATTCAGCTAGCTAGGAATGAGCAGGTTCCGAAAATTTTACTTGAAGTACATGAGTTCAATCTCGCAGCTCAGCACCTATACTTTGCCTCAGGTTTTCGTCAAATTCATCTAAAGAAAGGCTATTACCACGATCCCCCAGGAAATGCTCTGGTATTGAGCAAAGCAATCTCTTAGCTGGCTATCAACGTGGCTGGTGCCCCCTCAGTTTTCTCATAAAGCAATGGAGAAACCCAAGCCCTCCTTGAGGTAGAATAACCTATCAAAGCATTTTTTTCATTTCCAGAAACTGGCAGGATAGCTTTCCAATGCTAACCCTTCCTCATCAAAGTGAAGGGCACCCATATGAGTACCCCAAATTGAACTGAGAATTAATTTTTTTTTACTTTGATTTCCTCAACACATTCTTCGAAGACTTCATAATTCGAAAGTTCCTTCATTAGCGTAACGTGGAATTTGAGAATTCAGAACCTGACTGAAATATTTGCAGATAGGCCTATATTATAGAAAGGAGGATTGTCAGGGTAAACACGCCAAGTATTGTTGAGAGCAGGACAGAGGTTGTCACGAAATCAAGAACGAGATCGTTTTCAATGCCAATGATCTCAGCAAGGATTGCTGTCAGCATAGCTGCTTGCAAAATTCCAATGTTTTTTTCCTGTTTTCCCAATGGAAAAAGGAATGCCAAGCCAAACGCCAGCAATGGTGCTAATAGCAACCTAAGTCCACAAGCTATCCAGGTATCTAGGTTCAGCTCTAATTTCTCAACACTAGATAGTTGAACACCAAGGGTGACAATCATTGTTGGGATCATAGCTGTCCCAACAAACCTGTAAGCCGATCTACTGAGAGTGGAACTTCCCAGCCTGTCGCAGCAAAAATAGCTGCAAGGGGAAGTGTGAGAAGAGCTGGAGTTTTCAGCACGCTCGTAACTGCCAACAAACTACCTTTGCGAACCCATCCAGCCACCCCAACCACAGTGACAAATGAAGTCACTAGAATTGAAAGAAAATAGACAGTTGCTGGGACTTTCGATACGTCACCAAATCAAAAATCCAACAGAGACAGCCCAAAGTTCGCAACATTGCCAAAAATAGAAATCAATACAAAGGCGGTAATGACATCACGTGATCTTCCCAAAATTTTACCAACAATAACTGCCCCAATTGCTACCATTATATGGGTCAAAACACTATAGCCTACCATTGTCAACGTCATTGACAGAGGAACCGAAGATTGGCTGATAACATTGAAAACAAAGGCAGGGATTAAAATGAAGTAGGCATATCGAGTCATTGTTTTTGCCTTCATCCCAGCAATGGGCCTGTGAAATAACCGATGGCCACTAGTGCAAAAACTGGTAGAACAACATTCAAGAAGACTTAGAAAGTACCCAAGAACCAAATCATCTCCAGCAACAAGATCAATGTGATGAAAGCCGCAAGGACACTCTTGGAAAAATGAAACGGTAATTTCGACTGGGGATTTTTCAACATGATTAGTGAAGACTTGAACTGAGACAATTTGTAATGATTTCAATTCTTCAATGTTTTGCAAAATGCAAAATGAGAGGGCCTTTTCAATAGTTTGCTTACTGGATTAAGAGCACTTTTGAAGAAGTAAACCTTTCAGATACTCACATTCTGGAAAAGATAGTAATTGCGGATGATCTTGATCTGCTGAAAAGTTATCAAGAATCGAAAAGTCTTGTCGGGCATCCTCTGCACTACTTGCCAAAATCTTTTTGAATAATTCTGGACTGATCGCACTTGAGCAACTAAATGTGGCCAATAATCCTCCTGCATTCAGAAGTTTCATAGCAAGCAAATTGATGTCTTTGTAGGCTCGTGAAGCTTTTTCAACATTCTGCTTTGTGGGGGCAAACTTCGGTGGATCAAGAATAATTAAGTCAAAATTCCGTCCTTGATCTCGAAATTTTCTAAGAGACATAAAGACATCTGCTTCTATCCACTCGGTGTTTTCTTCTGGCAGCCCATTTGTTTTGGTATTCAATTTTGCCATTTGCAACGCTTGTCCAGAGCTATCAATGGAAGTTACAAACTTTGCCCCCCCACGTAATGCATTTAGACTGAATCCACCCGTATAACAAAAACAGTTTAGGACCTCTTTGTTGTTTGAAATTTCTTGAATCTTGGCTCGGTTAGCTCGCTGATCTAGGTAAAATCCTGTTTTTTGGCCATTTTCAACATCAATGTAATAATCAAGCCCATGTTCCTGAATCACAAAATTGGGGGGCAACTCTCCCAGAATTGCGCCACACTTTCTTTCAAGTCCTTCTAATCTTCGCACCTCTGTATCAGACCTCTCAAAAACACACTCTAATCCTGTTAGATCTATCAATTGTTGAATCAAGATCTCTCTCCAGTATTCCATGCCGACAGATAAGATTTGTAGCACCAAGACCTGATCATATTGATCAACGATGAGACCTGGTAAACCATCAGCTTCACTATGTACAAGACGTTTTGCATTACTGGCGAGATTGCTGGAACTACGATAGGATAAAGCCCTCTGCAATCGAGAATGGATAAAATTATCATCAATTTTATCCTGTTCATTAAAGCTCCAAAAACGTAATCGAATTTGAGATTTTGGACTCCATGCAGCATATCCTAAGAATTTTCCTGATGATGTTTCCACTCTGACGGTTTGACCTGGGAGATTTGCATCCGATTCAGATTCCAAAGCACCAGAGAACAACCATGGGTGTCGTCGATGAACAGATTTTTCACGGCCTGGGTTCAGACGAATAACAGGAATGGAAGTTGATTTGGGTTTCATGAATTTTTATGAAAAGTGATTGTCGTTTGCTTTAATCAGGAACAAATCCCCAAAAATTGCACCAATGAATCAAAAAATCTTCAGTCATTGATTGGAATAGTGGCTTAGGAAGCAAAAATCTTGGGTGCTTGAATCACCTGAAATCTTCACGCATTGATTACGCAAATTTGGAATGGATCCCCAACGTAAGCGATATTACTGGATTGGAGCAATCCTACTAACACTGTGGTTAGCAGTATGGCTTACAGCCACTCTGGTCTGGAACCGGCTTGATGCAGACAGATTGATCATACGTCAGATATGGTCATCAGAAACAGGATGGTCACTCGGCGATGCCCAGCCTTGGCGTTTCCTCTATGAATTCGGAACGATTCCAGCCTTTGCACTTACCTTTATTAGTCTACTTGCTTGGTATCGCTCCCTCCAATCACCAAAATGGATCCGCTTTCGTCGCTATTTTCTGCTCTACAGCTTAACCTCAATTGTAGGGGCAGGCCTAATCGTTAATGCACTTTTAAAAGAATACACTGGGAGACCTCGTCCTAGAGAGGTCGTAGAATTTGGGGGTAATTGGGAATATCGGGCTGCTTTGGAACTAGGCATACCAGGCCAGGGTCAGTCCTTTCCATGTGGACACTGCACAATGGGATTCATCTTTGCCTCCGGTGTAATGTTCTGGAACTACTCTCATCCAGTAGCCATTGGATCTTTGGCACTGGGGTTAGGTTATGGCACGCTGATGAGCACAGCCAGACTCCTCCAAGGTGCTCACTTTGTAAGTGATGCTTTTTGGTCTTTAGGGGTGATGGGCGCTACGTTTATCTGCTTTTACTTTTTCGTCCTTCAACCTCCACTATCTGATAGTGTTCTTGTTAGAAAAATTAGCAATCGAACTAAATGGCGCTTACGAATAGGTATAGCTGCTTGCCTGATTTTGATAACGGTCCTCTATTCAACACGACGCCCTTTTTTTAAGGAACATCAAAGAATTGTAAGTTTGCCCTTGGAAGCTCAGCACATTGAGCTTGTCACGAATGTTCCGGCTGAAGATTGGGAGGTTGATTTTACAAATGTTGATCACCTGATCATGGATCTCCAGGCAAATGGCTTTGCCTTTCCTGCATCACAACATGATCTTGATGTTGGTACTGAACTGTCTTCTGAAGGAATCATGCAGATCCTCGTGAACAGTAAAACGTTTGGTTACTTTCCTGAACTGCAAGAAGGAGTTACCTTGAAAGTCCCCGTGCGTTTTCAGCACCGTCTATCTCTGACTCCCCTACCCCCTTGATGCATCGACTTATCCAAATCCTGGTAGTTGATTCGATCCGTGACCTGATTCGCTACAAATCTTTTTTTCTGCTGGTGGCTCTTCTCCTAATAGCTGATAGAGCCCTGCGCAGTTATGCGAAGATTTGTCCGGAAGGTTTTGAATTTCCAAGCTCAAGGGAACTCGGGATTGCTGCTGATTGGCTGTTCCTACAAGCTCCAAATTTGGTTAGTGAATGGCTTTTGGACTGGCGAACTCTGCTGGTTGGTGGATGCCTGTTTGCTGCGAAACAATTGACTTCAATGTGGCCAACCATGGATATGCGTAAAATGCATCGTTCAGAAGGAGGACGGTGGCGCATTTTGAAATCACTACAAAGCTTGCGTTGGTCTCAGTTCGTCTGGGATGCTTGTGCCGTAGGAATTGTATTTGGTATTGGAGGGGTTTGGGCTGGACCTGGTTGGATAATTGGTCGGGAAATTTGGATACAGAGTAGCTCACCCTTCAGCCTTTTTCTCCCAGTAGGAATGGTGGGAGTTGTTTGGCCCTTAGGAATGGCAGGATTCTCATATTCCTCAAAACTAGCGGTCTTGAGCAATGGCTTTCCAACCAAATTGAAGCTTTTTTCAGAACTTCTGAAGAGTAGACGAGTTTTTTGCTACTCTTGGCTCTTCTATCTCGCAAGAATCCTAATCTCTTTACTCTTTGTTTTGTTGATTCCAATTCTTTAACTACTGACAGTGGAAAACTTCTTTCTTCGAATTTTGATCGCCTCCATTTCTGCCGCTCCCGCTTACTCCTATGTAAAAATGGCTTCATTCAAATTCTTCCTTGAAGTCTACCGTCCCTACCCTGAAGTGGTTACAGAATACCAGAGTTACTACTCTCGACAGTTTGGATGAAGAGCCTCGTGTTCAAATTATTTACCTATCTCGCAAAAACCTCTTCTATTGAAGAACAGATATCCCATGCTTGTTTGGGCACTTAGATTTTCTGTTAAAAGACCATCATGCCAAAAGCGATTGTCTCGTTGAATTTCTACCAAAGATTCTTTTAGCTTTTCAAATTCAGCCATCTTGCTGTTTTTTTAGAAAAGGATAAGTTGACAACGCTCAGAAATTAGCTGCTTTCTATAGCCTAACACTGTGCCCTCACTCTTTATCATTAGGATTTTGAATGCTTCACAGTACCACTGAATGGCAAAGTCTTGATTCCCGCCACTTCATGCATCCCTTCACAGACACCAAGGATCTGGGGCACAAGGGAACTAGAGTCATAACCAGGGCAGAGGGTGTTTATCTCTGGGATTCAGAAGGGAACCAAATCATTGATGGAATGGCTGGCTTGTGGTGTGTGAATGTTGGATACGGCCGAGAAGAGCTTGCAAAAGCTGCTTATGAACAATTGCAACAGCTTCCTTACTATAATAGCTTCTTTCAATGTACCCACCCTCCAGCTATTGAACTTTCAGAGAAGCTTGCGGAAATCAGCCCCCCTCAGTTCAATCATGTCTTTTTTGTCAACTCCGGATCTGAGGCCAATGACACTGTCCTGCGGATGGTTCGCAACTATTGGAAGCTTTTGGGACAGCCCCAGAAGCGAGTTCTGATTAGCAGAATCAATGGTTATCATGGAAGTACCGTCGCAGGAGCGAGCCTAGGTGGTCAGAAGTTTATTCATGAGATTGATGATCTGCCTATTCCTGACATTGTCCACATCGAACAACCATATTGGTACCAAAACGGTGGCGAACTCTCTCCATCACAATATGGAATTTTAGCTGCTCAGGAACTTGAAAAGAAAATCAATGAAATCGGTATTGAGCGTGTAGCTGCTTTCATTGGGGAACCAATTCAAGGTGCTGGGGGCGTGATAGTCCCTCCAGAGACATATTGGTCTGAAATACAGCGGATTTGTGACAAGTACGGAATTCTTCTAATAGCAGATGAAGTGATCTGTGGCTTCGGCAGAACCGGGCATTGGTTTGGTTCAGAATATTTTAATATTAAACCTGACCTGATGCCAATCGCCAAAGGGCTTTCCTCTGGATATCTTCCGATTGGAGGTGTAATGGTTTCTGACCGAATTGCTGATGTCATCATTGGCAAAGGTAAGGAATTTGCCCACGGCTTTACGTATTCTGGTCATCCTGCTGCATGCGTCGTAGCCTCGAGAAATCTTGAAATCATCGAACGAGAGGGTCTGTTAGAAAAAGTCCAAAATGACACTGGGCCCTACCTTCGTCAACTTTGGGAGCGGTTCAATGAACACCCCTTGGTTGGAGAAGTGAGGATTGTGGGTTTACTTGGGGCAATCGAGTTAGTTGATGACAAGTCTTCAAGACGTTTTTTTAAGGAACGTGGGAAAGTGGGTGAACGCTGCAGGGATCTCTGTCTACAAAACGGTTTGGTGATGAGGGCAGTGCAAGATACTATGATCCTTTCTCCACCCCTCGTTGCCACAAGGGGACACCTGGATGAGATTTACGAAAAAGCGTCCAAAACACTAAATCAGTTGGCACAAGAACTCGGACGCTGCTGATTAGTTTTTTCCAAGGGGCTCACTGTAATGTGGAGTGAGGTTTAATTCCATCTGCGCCGCTCTAAAGTTTGTCCCCTTATGGCGCATTTTTGCTGAACCCAAAGCTGGAGCAGTTATATGAAAATGAATCCAAAAAATAACTCTCGACCTTCTCGCCGTCATTTCTTGCGAGGACTTGGTGCAGTGGCAGCAGGTTTGACTTTCTTGCCACGTGAAGGCTGGAGTGCAGAAGAAAAAAAACTCAACTTTTACAATTGGGATACCTATATCGGCGAAACGACCCTGGATGATTTCCGTAATGCTAGTGGAATTGAAGTTAGCATGGATCTGTTTGCTGACAATGATGAATTATTTGCCAAGCTCAAAGAAGGCAATCCCGGTTACGACGTGATCGTACCATCGAACGACTTTGTTGAACGGATGATCCGCGCAAATATGCTGATCAAACTTGATCACTCCAAAATTCCTAACTTCAAGAACGTAGACAAAACCTTTCGAGACGCAGCATTCGATCCCAAACGGGCCTACAGCATGCCTTATATGTGGGGGACGATTGGGATTGGGTACCGCAAGTCAAAGGTATCGAAAATACCAGACAGCTGGTCGACTCTCTTTGCATCCAGGGAATATTCAGGAAGAATCGCTGTGCTCAATAGCCCATCTGAGACAATTCCTGTTGCCATGAAGTACCTCGGTCATTCATTAAACACCACTGATCCTGCAATCGTTAAGGCTGTTGAAGATTTGATGATCAAGCAGAAGAAACACATTAAGGTTTTTGCTGAGGATAATGGGCAAGACTTGCTGCTTTCTGGCGAGGTTGATCTAACGATGGAGTACAATGGCGACATCATTCAAGTGCAAGAGGAAGATGACGATATCGCCTATATCGTTCCCAAGGAAGGAACGCTCCTCTGGGAAGATTGTCTCTGTATTCCAAAAGGGGCCCCACATCCTGAAAATGCTCACGCATTTATGAACTATCTGCTGGATGGAGACGCTGGCGCACTAATCGCTGATTTCATCCAGTATGCGACACCGAATTCGGTCGCTAAAGCAAAGCTCGGAGATGAATACCGAAATAACCCAGCTATCTTCCCCACAGACGATGTCTTAGGACGAAGCGAGTCTTCAAAATACCGTGGAGAATCGATGCAACGCCTTTTCGACGAGGCTTGGACACGCATCTCCGCCGCTTAAATCTTCCCAAAGGCCCGGATAAAGCTGGGCCTACCTTTCAAACTAATTCTTCTACATTTCAGTGGATTACTGGCGGAAATCACCCAAGGTTTTCTGGTCCTTTGGGATACCCCCCACAATCTGGCTTTTTGCCTTCTTCCTTGCGCCACTTTTTCTGGTATGGGGGCTCAGCTTTGGTGAGAAACAAGGCATCATTGAGGTGGCCATCACAGGCACGCTCGAAAACTATTCAAGGGCAGTTCAGCCGCTTTACTTACAGATATTTCTCAAATCTTTCTGGTATGCAGGCCTAACTACTTTCTTCTGCTTGGTGATTTCTTTTCCAATTGCCCTGGCAATCACATTTGCTCCAGAGCGGTGGAAGCCAATTTTACTGCTTCTTGTGATCCTTCCCTTTTGGACCAACCTACTGATCCGAACATACGCATTGATTGCAGTTCTAAGAACTAACGGCTACCTAAATGATTTGTTAGAACTTATTTGGCTATCTGCTGATAGTGGGCTAAGGATACTTGGATTGGGAGATTGGAATCTCTTTGGTGAGAAATTCAATCGTTTTGAATTACTTTACAACAACTTCGCTGTTGTCTATGGGCTGGTCTATGTTCACCTTCCATTCATGGTTTTACCACTTTACGCAGCTTTAGACCGGATGGATAGAAGTTACATTGAGGCGAGCCTTGACTTGGGTGCCGGGCAATGGCGGACCTTTTGTTCCGTAATTGTTCCACTGGCATTCCCTGGAATCATCTCTGGAGTGATTATTACCTTCATTCCCGCTTTAGGTTCATACCTTACTCCGGACCTATTGGGAGGCACAGACAGTCAAATGATAGCAAATGTGATCGAGCGACAGTTCAAATCCGCCAACGATTGGCCTTTTGGTGCTGCGCTCTCCTTCTTGCTAATGTATCTAACATTCTTCGCACTAGCTGTGAGAGCTCTTTTAACACGTCACAATGAAAAAGGGCTGAGGTGAGTGTTCATTCAACCAACCCAATTAGACCGCTGGATTATACTCGACGCACATGGATGAGGCTAGTTTTACTTGGAACCTTCATTTTTCTGTATGCTCCGATAGTCACACTTGTTGCCTTTAGCTTCAACGATAGCCGTCGCAACATTGTTTGGCGAGGATTCACTTTCAAGTACTACGAAAAGGCTTGGAACAACTCCTCCTTAGTAGAATCGTTTGCCAACTCACTGACAATTGCCTTCCTGAGTACCCTAATCAGCGTGGTGCTAGGAACGATGACTGCCATATTGCTCTGGCGCTTCCGTTTTCCAGGAAAAGCGGGTTATGAAGGAGCCATGTCCTTGCCGATTGTAATCCCCGAAATTTGTATGGGCGTCGCCATGATGGCTTTCTTTTCTCGCATTGGCTGGCCGTCCGGTCTTCCATGGCCTCTCAATTTGGGTGCAATCACCATTGCTCACATCTCCTTCAGTTTTCCATTTGTGACCGTGGTGGTTCGAGCTAGGTTAGCAAGCTTCAATCGTGAATTAGAAGAGGCTGCGAAGGACCTAGGAGCTGGAGAGTGGCATGCGTTCAAAGACATCCTCATCCCTCATATGCGTCCAGGTCTGATTGCTGGAGCCCTATTGGCATTTACGCTCTCACTTGATGATTTTGTCATCACCTTCTTTACCTCTGGTCCTGACACCATTACCTTCCCAATCAAGATCTACTCGATGATCCGCTTCTCTGTAACACCTGAAGTTAATGCTGCCTCAGCGGTCTTGATTGCCATCACCCTCGTAATGACTACCTTTGCATTGTGGTTTCAAAGCCGCAGCAGGGGTCAATCTGGGGGTGCAGCTCATGGCTGATCGGCCCGTCATCCTACAGATCAAGCAAGTCGTTAAGAGCTTCGGCAATGTCCATGCTGTCAACGGGGTGAACCTAAATATTCATGAAGGAGAGTTTTTTGCCCTACTGGGACCATCAGGTTGTGGAAAGACGACACTTTTACGAATGCTGGCAGGCTTCGAATTTCCATCTGAAGGAAGTATCAAGATTGATGGGAAAGAGACCAGAGACATTCCCCCGAACCAGCGTCCAGTCAATATGGTATTTCAGTCCTACGCTGTGTTTCCACACATGAATGTCTTTGACAATGTGGCTTATGGATTGAAAGTAGCTAAAACACCGCATGAGGAAGTTAAGGAGCGAGTGCAGGACGCCTTGGCATTAGTGAAATTGGATGGCTATGACTTACGCAAACCCGATCAGTTGTCAGGCGGGCAGCGTCAACGTGTTGCATTAGCCCGTGCGCTAGTAAAGCGGCCCAGAGTTCTTCTATTGGATGAACCTCTCTCTGCACTTGACGCAAAGCTGAGAGAAGCAATGCAACTGGAGTTGGTGAAGTTGCAGAAAGCTGTAGGCATCACATTTGTGATCGTCACTCATGATCAGGAGGAAGCTCTGTCGATGGCTGACCGAATTGCCGTAATGGAAAATGGGATGGTAAGACAGGTCGCACCTCCTGGAGAACTATATGAGTCTCCTAATTGCAGGTTCGTTGCAGACTTTATTGGCAGGATGAACTTGTTTTCAGGAATTGTTGAAGGTCATGAAGATTGGGGTGGACTAATCGTGAAGACTGAGCTTCTTGGCAAACTGACGATTCCTCACTTTGAGAGAGTGAGTGGTAAGCTTCACCTCGCCGTTCGACCAGAGAAGCTTAGAATCTCAAGCGAGATTCTTCCGTCTTCTCACTTTTCTTTTCCTGGAGAAGTCGATGCGATCGTGTACCATGGAAGTGAGAGCCATATCTACCTGAAGACGGATGCTGGTCCTTTTTTATGTGCAACACTCACGAACCGCAGCCGAAGTTCCATCCGTCCAAAAAAAGGCGAGGGACTTTGGATTGGGTGGGCTCCTGAAGATACTCTAGTTATATCAGAGTG